>NZ_MWIG01000335.1:0-9830 GCF_002156145.1 Streptomyces sp. NRRL B-24572
CCGTACGGACAAGAACTCCGGCCCGTACGGACAAGAACTCCGGCCCGCCGAGGTGTATCGGCGGGCCGGAGTCGGTCGAGCGGGCGGATCAGGAAAGCGGGCGGCACAGCAGGGCGTCGGGGACGCCGCCGTGGGTCCACTTCCAGGTGTAGGCGACGCCGGCGAGGTACTCGTCGTCGGTGCACTGGCCCTTGTAGTAGCCGGGCGCCCAGTCGCTTGCGGTCGAGCCGCCGGTCGCGGGCCGGTTGTCGCCGTGGTCGAACCAGAGGACGCGTCCACCGGCGGGGAGGGCGGTGCTCGCGGGGGCGCACAGGAGGGCCGCCATGGCGTTGCCGCGCACGCTGTAGCCGACGGCGAAGGTGCGGTCGGGGCACTGGAGCTTGTTGTAGCCGCTCGCCCAGTCGCCCCCGGTCACGTACCGCTCGTCGGTGACGACGGTCCAGGGGCCGCTCGCCTTCGCCGGCTGCCCGGCGTCGGTGCACAGGCCCCGGCCGCTGCTCCGGGCGAGGCCGGTCACGCGCTGGCCGTCCGGGCAGTTGCCCTTGCGGTTGCCCGGTGACCAGTCCGGCTTCGCGAGCATGGTGGCGGAGACGTCGTGGTCGGCGTGGTCCAGGTTCAGCATGTTCCAGCGCGGGGCCGGGTCGATCCGGCCGGTGCGGCCGGGGGCGTTGACGAGCTTGTTCCAGTCGGTGGCGCGCCAGTCGCCGGCGTCCATGGCACCGAGCCGTGTGCCGTCGGTGCTGTAGTTGACCATGGCCCAGTTGTCCTGCGGCGTGCCGTTCGCGTCGGTCCAGCCGACCAGGGGCCAGATGGCGAAGTCGGTGTCGTTCCGCACCAGGATGTCGGTGAAGGCGGTGAACCAGGCGCGTTCCCTGGCGTCGACGTCCCCGCGGCCGGCGGCGCCGAACTCGCTGATCCACACGGGTGCGGTGAAGTGCTGGCCGGAGCGGGTGACGAACAGGGCCTCGTCGTCGACGGCCTGGGCGAGCTGTGCGGGGGTGAGCTCCTCGTAGCGGAGGTCGTGCGTCTCGCCCGTGCCGGTGGCGCCGGTGTGGTTCGGGCCCGTGTAGCCGTAGAAGTGGGCCGCGTAGACGAGCTTGTCGGAGCGGATCAGGGTGTTGGACAGGGTGGCGACCGGGGTGAGCATCGGGCGGCCGTGGGGGGTCAGGTCGGTGGGGATGCCCTGCCAGTTGATGCCCTCCATGATGACGAGCATGTCGGGGTTGGCCTGCAGGATCTTGTTGCCGGCCTCTTCCAGGGCCTTGTCGAGGTCGTGCTCGTCGCCCCAGCCCCAGTTGGGATCGTCCCAGGTGTCGCGGCGGACCTCGTTGCGCAGGTCGGCTCCGACGACCCGCTTGTCGGCCTGGTAGCGCTTGGCGAGGAACACCCAGTCGTCGATCCACTGCTGGGTCGTCTGGCCGCTGTTCCAGCGCTCGTTGCCGTCCAGGCCGCAGCAGAAGCGGTAGCTGGTGGTGTGGTTGTTGAGGATGACGGCGAAGCCGTCCGCGGTCAGGGCCGCGACGACGGCGTCGAGCACCTGCAGCGGGGTCTTGCCCTTGAGCTGCGGGTTGGCGGTGACGGCCGAGTCCGGTACGACGCCGGCGTCGTGGACCAGCGCGTTGGCGAACGGCAGCCGGATGCTGTTGAGGCCGAGCGCGTGGAAGTCGGCCAGGATGTCGGCGATCGGCTTCCTGTCCAGGCCGAGCGGAATGTTGTGTGACATCTGCCGCGCCTGGTGGTTGGCGACGTCGCCGACGTCGCCGCTGCCCTGCCAGGTGCCCTGCGCGCCCGCCCAGTTTCCGGACTTGAGCTTGAACCGGTCGCCGTCGGCGTCGACGACGTACCGGTCCCGGGTCGACAGCGGGGCGGTCCACGAGGCGGCGAGCTGCGCGCCGGTGAGGGCCGGGGGCGGCGCCGTCCCGGTGTCCGCGACGGCGGCGTTCGGGGTGAGGGCGCTGAGGAGGAGTGCGGACGAGGTGGCGAGGACTGCGGTCGCGCGTCGGAGCAGGGTGAAGCGGGGTGTCACGGGGGCTCCTTACGGGTGGGGGTGTACCTGCCTTGTGCGTGCTGCGGGAGGGTGCGTGGTGCGGGAGGTCGATGCGGTGTGCGGGTCGGCCCCGTCTGCCTGGTGGGGAGGGGCCTCGTACGCGAGGGCTGCGGGTCGTTCAGCCGGCGCCGGTCGTGGTGGTGACCGCGTGCTGCGGGAAGAGGGCCTGGATGGCCACGGCGGCACCGCCGCGGGCCCAGTCCTCCCAGGGGAGCAGCCGCAGCGACAGCGGGCAGCCGCCCCGAAGGCGTGTGCGGCGTACGCGTCCTGGATGTGGCGGCTCAACAGGTCGTAGGCGTCGACGCCTTCGCCGCTGACGACGACCCGCTCCGGGCCGACGAGGTTGACGAGTGCGGAGATGCCGACCCCGATGGCGTGTCCGGCGCGGGCGAAGGCCTCGCGGGCTGCCGGATGGTCGCCCCGGGCCAGGTCGGCGGCCTCGCCGAACGTGAGGTGCGGGTTCGCGGTGGTCTGCCGGACCGCCGCGAGGATCGCGCCGGTCGAGGCGATCGCCTCGACGCAGCCGCGCGCGCCGCAGCCGCAGCGCGGCCCGCTCGGGTCGACGCAGAGGTGTCCGACCTCGCCCGCGACCCCGTGAGCGCCCCTATTGATTTGACGTCTCGTCATGTGACCGCCCGACCATGGGCCGACCGCCGGCCGCCCGCACACGCCGGACACGCGGAGGGCCGTCCGGGTCTCAGCCGAGGCGCTTGGCCATGACGACCACGCCCGGGCCGACGTGTTCGTCCGCGGGGAGCCGGAGTTCGGCGACCGGGTGCAGGCCTGCCTTCTCGATCAGGTCCACGAGTTGCTCCGGACGCCACTGGTGGGTCGTCCAGCTGACGGAGGCGACTCCGTACGCCTCGGTGCGCGCCAGGTCCTCGTCGCCGACGTGTGTCGCGGCGATGAGGTGGCCGCCCGGCTTCAGGGCGCGTGCGAACATGCCGAGGACCTGGGGCAGGATCTCGCGGGGGAGGTTGAAGAGCGACCACCAGCCGAGCACGCCGCCCAGGGACGCTTCGGCCAGGTCGAGTTCCGTGGCGGAGGCGACGTCGAAGCGGCACTCCGGATACAGACGGCGCGCGTTCTCGATCATGCGGGGGGAGAGGTCGACCCCGGACACGTCGAGTCCGCGCTCGGCGAGGTACGCGGTCACCGTTCCGGGTCCGCAGCCGACGTCGAGGACGGGCCCGAGCCCGCCCACGCTGTCGGCGAAGGCGTCGATAGAGGCCTTGAGCCAGGGATGGCGGCGGATGTCGCCGATCCCCGTCGTCACCACCATGTCGGCGTAGTTGTCGGCCACCCGGTCGTACGACTCGCGGACGACGTCGAGATCTGCCGGGCGGTCAATACGGTGAGTGCGCATCCGCCGATGATAGGGGGCTCGACGACCTGCCGTGTGGATCTTGTGCGGATCGACGGCAGGTCTTGTACCGAGCGGGCGCCTCCCGATCGTCCCCCGCGCCGACCTCAGTCGCGCGGTACGGGCATTTCACCTTCAAAGGCGCCATAACCTCACCCCATTGACGGCATATCGATCAAGTTTGCGTTTCGCTTCGGCGTTCTGGAACCCTCCGTTCGACTTGTCCGACACATGACCAACGGAGGCAACCCCGTATGCCCTCAAGGCGCATACGCCGCACCTGGCTCACCGCAGCCGCCGCGGCCTCGCTCGCGTTCACGGGCCTCACGGCTCCGGCCCAGGCCGAGGACGTTCCGCAGGACTTCACGGTCCAGGAGCCCCTCGCGGCCGAAACCGCCCCCTCCCCGTTCGCGGCCACCGCCTGGAGCTCGCCCGGTGGCGCGGCCTCGCCCGGTGACTTCACGATGTCGCCCGGCGCGCTCAACACCGAGACCACCACCCGGGTCGCCCGCCTCGACGCGGTGCTCCCCAAGTCGGGTGTGCAGAACCTCCTGGCCGGGGCGAACCGCACCGTGACGCCGTGGTGTTCCCGCGACCCGTTCGGCACCGCCACGGATCCCGACATCAAGTACTGCCTGCAGAACGACGACTCCACCTCGCAGGAGTGGGTCCCCCAGGGTTTCTCGGGCGTCTCCGACGCCCAGGACGACGAGCTGTGGGGCACGGCCGGGAACATCCAGCTGTTCGCCTCGTACGACGGCTGGGACCCGGGCCGCGAGACCGACCCGGACCCGGCGACCGGTGACTGCACCACGGCCGAGCTGGAGGCCAACGACGCCTGCAACCAGAAGGGCGTCCGGATCACCTTCGTGCAGAGCCGCACGAACCCGGCCACGGGCACCCCCGAGGTCAAGTACCGCCACGTCCTGCTGGGTTGGACCTACATCAACTCGGCCGACCACGTCTCCTTCGACGGGCTGCACGCCTCCGAGTACCCGATCCAGAAGGGCGTCCACGCCGGCGGCATCGTCTGGTACGGCAACTACCTCTACGTCGCCGACACCCGCAACGGCCTGCGCGTCTTCGACATGCGCTACATCATGGACCTGGACCCGGACGGCGACCCCACCACGCACGACGCGATGGGCAGCGACACCGACGGGGTGCAGACCACCGCCAACACCGAGGACAAGACGAAGGTCGGCCGGCACGACAACGTCTGGTACAGCTTCGGCTACCGCTACGTGATGCCGCAGGTCGCCGCCTGGAAGTTCAAGGCGGCGCAGGGCAATCCCGCGGGTTCCTACGCCTGTGTCGACACCGGCGCCCCGAAGGCCTCCTACATCTCCCTCGACCGCAGCACCACCCCGGACCGACTGATCATGGGTGAGTACTGCCGTCCGCAGAGCGGCTACCCGTCCACCGGCCGCATCGCCTCCTACTCCGTCGCGGACCTGGAGAGCCGCTCCGCCGACGCGACCGCCCAGGGCTGGGCCAACTACCTGCCGCTGGCCAACGGCGGCGCCCAGGGCGCGACGGCGTACAACGGCACGCTGTACGTGAACGAGTCGAAGGGCACGGACGAGCCGGGCAACCTCTGGCGCTTCAACTGGAGCAACGGCCAGCTGGTCACGAAGGGCCAGGCCGTCAAGACCGCCCGGGGCGCCGAGGACCTCTACTTCGAGCGCGGCACGGGCCGGCTGTGGTCCCTGTCCGAGCACCGCCCGGGGTCGGCCACCGACTGCACGGCGAACCGGGACGCCGCCGACCCGGTCGGCACGGACTACTGCCAGCGGGTGCTGTACGGGCACAAGCTGAGCTGGCTCGACAGCCAGCCGTAGCCCGGGCCGGGAGCCGTCCCCGCCGTACCCGGATGGAGAGCCGTTCCATCCGGGTACGGATACGGCCAAGGGCACGGGCACGCTTCCGGCACGCGGGGACCGATCCCCGAAATGCCCGCAGGGCCTGGACAGGAGCGGTCCCGGCCCACGCCGCCGTCGCGCAAGGATCGCCCCGCCGTCATCGTCCCGTCACACCGCCATCGTCGCCCCATCGCACTCCGCCACCGCACGATGGCTTGAAACCATGCGGATCAACTGCCCCCTCCCCCAGCCGCGTTGATCACGTCTTTCTCTCCTCACATACTGCGCTGACCGGCGGCGGGCGTCTTCGTGCCCCCGGCCGGAACCGACCACTCGACCTCATCCCAAGCTCCTGGGGGAGACTTGCGCGCACACGTGCAGAGAGCACGCGCCTTCACCGTCGCAGCGGCCACATCGGTGGCCCTCGTCGCAGGCATGACCGGCCCCGCGACGGCGACGACCGCACCGGACACCACCTCACGCATCGGCGGCACCCAGCGGATCCCACTCGTCACGGGCGACCGCGTGGTGGTGGACGCCAAGGGCCGGATGGTGGGCTTCGAGTCCGCCAAAGGCCGTGAGCACATACCCGTACAGGTGCAGCGCACCGGGGACCACACGCTCGTGGTGCCCGCCGACGCGCGGAGCCTGATCGCCACCGGCCGCCTCGACCAGCGGCTCTTCGACCTCTCCGTGCTCACCGACCCGCGGCTACGCAAGAGCCACCGCGACGGTCTGAAGTTGATCGTGCAGTACGAAGGGGGTGCCGGCGCCGCACGCGCCGAGGTCCGCGCGGCCGGTGACACCCGGCTGCGGCGTACGTTCCCGACGATCGACGCCGACGCCGTCCGTACGTCCCGGGACGACGTGGCGAAGGTGTGGGAGGCGCTGACCAACCCTCGGGCCGGCGGGCTGCGCGCCGTCGCCTCCGGCATCGACAAGGTGTGGCTGGACGGGGTGCGCGGCGCGAGCCTGGACCGCAGCGTCCCGCAGATCGGCGCCGACAAGGCCTGGGAGTCCGGGTTCGACGGCACGGGCGTGAAGATCGCCGTCCTCGACACCGGCGTCGACAAGGCCCACGAGGACCTGAGGACCCAGGTCGTCGGCGAGAAGAACTTCTCCGCCTCCGCGGACGCCGTGGACCGCGTCGGGCACGGCACGCACGTCGCGTCCATCGCCGTGGGCACCGGCGCGAAGTCCGGCGGCCGCTTCAAGGGCGTCGCCCCCGGCGCCAAGGTGATCAGCGGCAAGGTCCTCGACGACGAGGGGTACGGGGACGACTCCGCCGTCATCGCGGGCATGGAGTGGGCCGCCGCCGAAGGCGCGGACGTCGTCAACCTCAGCCTCGGCGGCCCCGACAGCCCCGGCGTCGACCCGCTGGAGGCGACGGTCGACCGGCTGTCGGCCGAGAAGGGGATCCTGTTCGCGATCGCGGCGGGCAACGAGGGCGAGTCCGGTGCGTCGAGCCTGGGTTCGCCGGGCAGCGCGGACGCCGCGCTGACCGTCGGCGCCGTCGACAAGGACGACAGGCTCGCGCCCTTCTCCAGCACCGGCCCGCGCGTCGGCGACGGCGCCGTCAAGCCCGACGTGACCGCGCCCGGCGTCGCCATCACCGCGGCGGCCGCCGCCGGCAGCGCCCTCGACACGCGCCCCGGCACTCCGCATCCCGCACCGGGCTACCTCCAGCTCGACGGCACCTCCATGGCGACCCCGCACGTCGCGGGCGCGGCCGCGATCCTGAAGCAGCGGCACCCCGACTGGAAGTCCGCCGAGCTCAAGGGCGCGCTGACCGGCTCCGCCGAGGACGGCGGCTACACCGCCTTCCAGCAGGGCGCGGGCCGGATCCAGGTCGACGAGGCGCTCGCTCAGAACGTCATCGCGGAGCCGGTGTCGCTGAACTTCGGCACGGCGCTCTGGCCGCACGCCGACGACAAGCCCGTGACGAAGAAGGTCGCCTACCGGAACCTCGGGGCCACGGACGTCACCCTCGACCTGTCGGTGTCCGCCCTGGACCCGTCGGGCAAGCCCGCCCCTGCCGGGTTCTTCGCGCTCGGCGCCTCGAAGGTGACCGTGCCCGCCGGCGGCACGGCCGAGGTGGACCTCGTCGCGGACACCCGGACCGGCGACGTCGACGGCTCCTATTCGGGCTACGTCACCGCCACCGGCGCGGGCCGGTCCGTCCGTACGGCCGCGGTGGCCGTACGGGAGGCCGAGTCGTACGACCTCACGGTCCGGACCCTCGGCCGCGACGGCACCGACGCCCCGAACTTCTCCACCACGCTGACCGGCGTCGGCGGGCCTGCCGCGAACTTCCAGGCGCGCATCGACAACGAACCGGGCGCCCACACGATCCGGGTGCCCAAGGGCTCGTACACGCTCAACACGGCCGTCTACCAGGACCCGTCGGACTACGCCGCGGGCACCGACTGGATCGCCCGGCCGGAGCTCGACGTCTCCGCCGACACCACGGTCGTCGCCGACGCCCGCACCACCAGGCCGGTGGACCTCACCGTGCCCGGCCTGGACAAGGCCGACTACGCGGGGACGTACTACGAGCGCGACACCGACATCGGCCGGGTCGGCAACGGCTGGGTCCTGCGGGGCTTCACCGGCTTCCGCACCGCCCACCAGGGGCCGGCCGTCACCGACGGCTCCCTCCTGCAGACCTGGGACGCGCACTTCCTCAAAGACGCCACCAGCCAGTACTCGGTGGCCTTCGGCGGCAAGGTGAACACGGTCGCGACCGGCTACACCCGGCACGTGAAGGCGGACGAGCTGGCCACGCTGAAGGTCGGTCTCGGCGCCTCGGCCCCCGGGAAGACCGCGCTCGCCTCCCCGTACGCCCATCTGCCGGGCGCGCCGGAGGGCAACGGCTTCTCCGCGCCGCAGCCGGCGCCGGGCACGCGCACCTTCTACGTCTCCACCGCCGACGGCGCCACCTGGCTCACCCGGTTCAACCAGCTGGGCGCGCCGGACGAGCGGGGCTACCCGGTCTTCGAGGGCGCGTACGAGATGGTCCGGCCGAAGCGCTACGAGGCCGGCCGGACGTACCGGGAGACCTTCAACACGGGTGTCTTCGGGCCGCTCCTGGGCGAGGGCACGGGTGTCTTCCGCACTGCTCCCGACCCGGCGACGGGCGAGCAGCAGCTCGTCGGTGCCGTGCCGCTGTTCGCCGACGGCCGGGGCCACCTGCCGACGCTCCCGTACCTCTCGGCCACGACCACGCTCTACCGCGACGGCGTGAAGATCGCCGAGAACGACGACCCGCTGAGCGGCTCGCGGCCGTTCACGGTCGACGGCGCCGACGCCGAGTACCGGCTGACGACGTCCGCGGAACGCCCGGCGAAGGTCGCCGGGGTCTCCACCCGGATCGAGACGGGCTTCACGTTCCGCTCGAAGCAGGTCGCGGCGACGACGCCACTGCCGGTGTCCACGGTCCGCTTCGGCGCGCCCGTCGACCTCGCCTCGCGGATCCCGGAGCGCACCACGGTCCTGGTCCCCGTGACCGTGCAGGGCGCCGCGGCCGGGGCGAACCTGAAGTCCCTGACGGTGTCCGTGAGTTACGACGACGGGAAGACCTGGCGGTCCGCGAAGGTCGTGGGCGGTCTGCTCACCGTGAAGAGCCCGCCGAAGGACAGCGGGATCTCCTTCTCCGCCGAGGTCACGGACCGGCAGGGCAACACGTCGACGCTGACCGTCCACAACGCGTGGCTCGGCAAGTGACCGACTCCGTCTGACGCGGCGTCACCGCCTTCGGGTGGTGACGCCGCTTCGGCGTGTGCGTCAGGACCGCCGCAGCGCGGAGCGGCCCGCGAAGCGCGCCGAGCCGCCCAGCTCCTCCTCGATCCGGATCAGCTGGTTGTACTTCGCCGTGCGGTCGGAGCGGGAGAGCGAGCCGGTCTTGATCTGACCGCAGCCGGTCGCCACCGCCAGGTCCGCGATGGTGGTGTCCTCCGTCTCGCCCGAGCGGTGCGACATGACGGCCGTCCAGCCCGCCTCGTGGGCCGTGGCGACGGTGGCCAGCGCCTCGGTCAGGGTTCCGATCTGGTTGACCTTGACGAGGACCGAGTTGCCGACGCCGGTACGGATTCCTTCGCGCAGCAGCGTCTCGTCGGTGCAGAACACGTCGTCGCCGGTGAGCTGGCAGCGGTCGCCGACGCGGGCGGTCAGCTCGCGCCAGCCGTCCAGGTCGTTCTCCGCCATCGGGTCCTCGACGGAGACGATCGGATAGGCGTCGATGAGCTTGGCCAGGTAGTCGGCGTTCTCGGACGGGGTGCGGCGCACCCCTTCGCCCGCGTAGTCGTACACCCCGTCGCGGAAGAACTCGGACGACGCCGGGTCCATGATGAGACCGATGTCCGTGCCGGGCCGGTAGCCCGTGCGCTCGATGGCGGACATCACGAAGTCGAGCGCCTCCTCTGCGGTGCGCAGGGCGGGTGCGAAGCCGCCTTCGTCGCCGACGCCCGTGGAGTGCCCGGCGGCCAGCAGATCGCGGCGCAGGGTGTGGAAGACCTCGCTGCCCATGCGGACGGCCTCGGCGAAGGTGTCCGCGCCCACG
>NZ_MWIG01000336.1:0-24277 GCF_002156145.1 Streptomyces sp. NRRL B-24572
TGACCGCCGACGGGCGGGTCGCGTTCGCGGCGGCGCTGATCCCCGAGTACCAGTACGAGGGGGTGACGGCGGAGCTCGCCGTACGGTGCGCGCCGGGCCGCGTCCACGAGGTGGCGCTGATGCTCGCCGCCCTGGACGACACGCGGTCCGTGGAGGTCGCCACCGGGGCGCTCGACGTGTTCGTCGAGCTCCACGCGGCCGACCACGACGCGCTGCTCACCCTCGTGGACACGGTGATCGGCCGGCTCGACGGGGTCGTGGACATCCACTCGGCGATGGTGCTCCGGCTGCTGCTCACGGCCAGCGACTGGGCACCGTACGACGACGAGCCGACGGACGTACGGCGGCACGCCATCGAGGGCACCGCACTCCCGGAGCCACCGGCCGTGGACGAGCTCGACCGGCGGCTCGTCGAGCTGCTGCGGCGCGACGCCCGCATGTCGACGACCCGCCTGGCGCGGGAGCTGAGCGTCGGCGAGACGACGGCCCGGCGACGCCTGGCCCGGCTGACGGCCTCGCACGTGCTGCACCTGCGGCTGCACGCCGACCCGGCGGTCCTCGGCTACCCGGTGGAGGCGCGGTTCCGGCTCGGGGTGCCGCACCGGGAGCTCGATCCCGCGATCCGGCTGCTCGCGCGGGAACCGGCCCTGCGCCATCTGGTGGTGACGAGCGGCGGGACCAGCCTGCTCGGGTATTCCAGCCACCGCGACACCCGGGACTTCCAGGAGTTCACGGCCCGGGTCTTCGCCCGCCTGGAGGGCGTGACGTCGACGGAGACGGCGCTGCTGATGCGTACCTACAAGAGGGCGGGGTTCACGGCGGTCCAGGGC
Organism: Streptomyces sp. NRRL B-24572; assembly: GCF_002156145.1. Classification (NCBI taxonomy): domain Bacteria; kingdom Bacillati; phylum Actinomycetota; class Actinomycetes; order Kitasatosporales; family Streptomycetaceae; genus Streptomyces; species Streptomyces sp. NRRL B-24572. The sequence continues at coordinate 831 of NZ_MWIG01000336.1, forward strand.
TGACCGCACGAAGGACCGAGCACCCGCGAGGGCCCCGCCGGAAGGGGTGCGTCGCCGTCAGGCGGCGGTGGCCTCCGGGGCCGTACGCGGGTCGGCCCCGGGGGCGGCGCCCCGGGCGTCGGCGGGAGCCGGTGCCGCGGCCTTCGCGGGGATCAGCGCGGCGACGACCGCGGCCACGAGGCCGACACCGCAGCCGATGAGCATCGCGACGCGGAAGCCGTCCTCGGAGGGCAGCGCGTGGCCGCCGAGGGTGGTGGTCATCTGGGCGAGGACGACGCCGATGACGGCGGCCGAGGCGGAGGTGCCGATGGAGCGCATCAGGGTGTTGAAGCTGTTGGCCGAGGCGGTCTCCTCCTGCGGCACCGCGCCCATGATGAGCGCCGGCATGGCCCCGTACGCGAGTCCGACGCCCGTGTTGCAGATGAGGGTCACGGTGAGCAGGCCCCAGGTGGAGCCCATCAGGGCGAGGGAGGAGCCGTAGCCGGCGGAGATGACGAGCGCGCCGACGGAGAGCGTGACCTTGGGGCCGCGGGCGGCCGAGAGCTTGGCGCCGAGGGGCGCCAGGATCATCATCATGAGGCCGGCGGGGGCCATCCAGAGGCCCATGGCCATCATCGACTGGCCGAGGCCGTACCCGGTCGCCTCGGGCAGCTGGAACAGCTGGGGGACGACCAGGGACTGCGCGTACATCGCGAACCCGACCAGGACCGAGGCCGCGTTCGTCATCAGGACGACCGGGCGTGCGGTGACCCGCAGGTCGACGAGCGGGTCGCGGGTGCGCAGCTCCCAGGCGCCCCAGGCGAGCAGCACGACGGCCGCGACGGCGAACAGGCCGAGGGTGGTGGCGCTGCCCCAGCCCCAGGTCGCGCCCTTGGACACGGCGAGCAGCAGGGCGACGAGCCCGACGCCGAGGCCGAGGGCGCCCGGCAGGTCGAAGCGGCCGGGGGTGGCGGCGCGGCGGCCGGCGGGGGCGACGCGCCAGATCAGGAGGCCGACCAGGAGGCTGAGTCCGGCGGCGACCCAGAAGAGCACGCGCCAGCTGGCGTTCTCGGCGACGGCGGCGGAGAAGGGCAGGCCGAGGGCGCCGCCGACGCCCATGGAGGCGCTCATCAGGGCGATGGAGCCGCCGAGCCTCTCGGGCGGGAGGATGTCGCGGAGCAGGCTGATGCCGAGGGGTACGACGCCCATGCCGAGCCCCTGGAGTCCGCGTCCGACGATCATCGGGACGACGGAGGAGGCGAGCGCGCAGACGACGGAGCCGGCGACGAGCGGGATCACGGAGACGAGCAGGACGCGGCGCTTGCCGAGGGTGTCGCCGAGCCGACCGGCGACGGGGGTGGCGACGGCTCCGGCGAGGAGGGTGGCGGTGATCACCCAGGAGGCGTCGGACGCGCTGGTGTCGAGCAGTCTCGGGAGGTCGCCGATGAGCGGCACCACCAGGGTCTGCATGAGTGCGGCCACGATGCCGGCCATGGCGAGGACGCCGACGACGCCGCCGGGGCGGGCGTCGGGCTTGGAGCCGTCCACGGGTTCTCCCTCGGTACTTCTTCGATGTTCGATGATTGTGCATCATGCACATCAATTGCAGCATGCACAAGCTATGCATGATGCACATACGTTCGGGACAGGAGAGAATGCCCTCATGGACAAGCCCACCCACCTGGTCGAGTTCGAGAGCATGCTGATCGGACGACACGCCCTCCTGTACGGGCCCCGTTCCCGGGCGGCAGGCGGCCAGCTCGACCGCAGCGCGTACGTGCTCCTCACCCGCATCCGCATGCACGGGCCGATGTCCATCGGGCAGCTCAGCGAGGCCTTCGGCCTGGACGCCTCCACCCTCAACCGGCAGACCGCCGCGATGCTGCGCGCCGGGGTCGTGGAGCGCATCCCCGATCCGGACGGCGGCATCGCCCGCAAGTTCCGCATCACGGAGGAGGGCGAGCGCCGCCTGGAGGCCGACCGGACCTCGAACGTCGAGGGTCTGGAGCGGGTGATGGAGGACTGGTCACCGGAGGACGTGACCCGCTTCGCCGCCTACCTCGAACGCTTCAACCGGGACATCGAGCGCCTCGAGGGCCGCCCCTGGCCCAGGCCCTGACCAGGACCGTCAGGGGGACGAGGCGGGAGGAGCCCTGCCCGTCACGCAGGCGCCGGCCGGGCTTTCCCAGCCGGGCGCCTGTCCCCCGTTCACGGATTCGATCAGGCGTCGCGGTGCATCGCCGCCTGTCGGTCCGCCGTCGCCAGCGCGGTGTTGACGAGTGCCACCGCGGCGAAGGCGGCGGCCCACACCGGCCGGTCGACACCGAGGAGCGCGAGCGCCGCCGCGCCGAACACCAGGGCCTTCACGAGCAGAACGCCCGCGAGCGGCACCCGGAACCGCGCCTTGGGCGCGGCGAACAGGCCCCAGACGACGGCCGCGACGGCCGGCGCGGCGACAGCGAGCAGCAGCCGGAGCGCCACGTTCTCCGCGCTGTCCCACCCCCACCAGGCCAGTGCGGCCAGGGCGGCGAGTTCGAGCAGGAACGCCAGGCCTTCGTTCCCTACGTGCAGCGGCGCAGGCAGTTTCATCGGAAACCTCTCGACGTCGATCACGCGTGCGGTTGCCCGCGACCGCCCGAGTATAGAAACCGCTTCCGCCGGAAGTCTTCACCTCCGGCCCCGACGGCGGCGCCCGGGACGACAACGGCGGCTCCGACCGCACGGTCGGCACGGCGGCCCCGTACCTGAGGCCAGGAGCAAGACCCGACGAGGGGGCGAAGGAACGGAAATCGCCCTCTCGTCGGCATGTTCAAGTCAAGATTCTGTTACGCGAACGGGCTTGTCGGACAGAAGACTTCCTTCCGCCCCGCCCGTCTGGGATCTTGCGTCCACCCCACACATCACAGGGCCCGGCCGGCGCCACCCGCGCCACCGGGTCATCGGAGGACGCATTGTTTTCCCACATATCCGGCCGCGTGAGACTCGCGGCGACGGTTCTCGGTACGGCTCTCGCGCTCGCGGGACCCGTCTCCCTCGCCCAGGCCGCCCCGCTCGACAACGAGCCGCTCGCGACCTTCACCGCGAACGCCCGGACCAACACCGCGGCCACGGCCGCCTGGGCCGCCGGCACCCGCGCCTACCTGGTCATCACGACCCCGGGCGACACCAGCGCCGTCCGCACCGCCGTCGCGAACAACGGCGGCTCGGTCTTCGCCTCGTACGACGCGATCGGCGTGATCGTCGCGCACTCGACCTCCGCCTCCTTCGCCGCCACGATGCGCGGCGTCGCCGGCGTCCAGAAGGTCGGCGCGACCCGTACCTCCGACGTCCCCGCCGACGCCTACAACCCGGCGCTCCCGGCCAACCCGGCGCAGGCCACCGCGCCGACGACGGAGCCCGTCCGCTCGGACATGACCCAGATCAAGGCCGACCAGGCCTGGGCCGTCAACCAGGGCTCCGCCACGGTCAAGGTCGGCATCCTGGACACCGGCGTGGACGACCAGCACCAGGACCTGGCGCCGAACTTCAACGCCGCCGACTCGGTCTCCTGCGCGTACGGCAAGACCGACACCCGCGTCGGGGCCTGGCGCGACGTCGACCAGCACGGCACCCACGTCGCCGGCACGGTCGCGGCCGCCAAGAACGGCAAGGGCGCCATCGGCGTCGCGCCGGGCGTGAAGATCTCCTCCGTGCGCATCGCCGAACCCGGCAGCACCCTGTTCTACGCGGAGAACACCATCTGCGGCCTCGTGTGGGCCGGTGACCACGGCTTCAAGGTCACCAACAACAGCTACTACACGGACCCGTGGCAGTTCAACTGCCCGAACGACCTCGACCAGGCGGCCATCCTGGAGGGCGTGGGCCGCGCGCAGGCCTACGCCGAGAGCAAGGGCTCGCTCCAGGTCGCGGCGGCCGGCAACTCCAACGTCGACCTGGCCAACAAGACCACCGACTCGTCGAGCCCGAACGACTCGACGCCGGTGACCCGGACCCTCACCAACGACTGCCTCGACATCCCGGCCGAGCTGCCGGGCGTCGTCACGGTCGCGGCGAACGGCACCAGCGGCACGTCCAAGGCGTCGTTCTCCAACTACGGAAGCAACGTCATCGAGGTCTCGGCGCCCGGCGAGTCCGTCTACAGCACCGCCCCCGGCGGCAAGTACGCCACGCTGAGCGGCACTTCGATGGCCTCCCCGCACGTGGCGGGCGTGGCCGCGCTGCTCGCCGGCGCCAACCCGGCGTACACCCCGGCGGACATCCGGGCGAAGCTCGGCGAGCAGGCCACCGACCTGGCCTGCCCGGCGGACGCCCGCTGCACCGGCACCACGGCGAAGAACAGCTTCTTCGGCGAGGGCCGCGTGGACGCCCTGAAGGCCGTCGGCGGCTCCACCCCGCCGGCCGGGGCGTACTTCGAGAACCTCAACGACTACGCGATCGCGGACAACTCCACGGTCGAGAGCCCGATCACGGTCAGCGGTGTCACGGGCAACGCGCCGGCCACCCTCAAGGTGGGCGTCGACATCAAGCACACCTACATCGGCGACCTGAAGGTCGACCTGGTGGCCCCGGACGGCACCGTGTACACGCTGCACAACCACACCGGCAGCAGCACGGACAACATCCTCCAGACGTACACGGTCGACGCCTCGGCGGAGGTCGCGAACGGCGTCTGGAAGCTCCGCGTGAACGACAACGCGAGCCAGGACACGGGCCGGATCGACGCCTGGAACCTGACCTTCTAGTACGCCGGGACCCGGGGAACGGGGCCGGAGCCGCCATGGCTCCGGCCCCGTTCGCGTACCCGCGGTAAGCCCGCGGCAAAAAGTCCGTACCGAGGGGTAGGCCTCCCGGGGGCCCTTGCTATACGTTCCGTCTAACAAGCTTGCTAGACGCGATGTCTAACAAGCGCCCGAGCCGCACACGCGACCCCGAGGAGCCGCACCATGGCAAGCAGCACCGTTCGCCCGGACCACGAAGACGACGACGTCGCCGCGCGGCTGCTCCTGTCGGCCGCGAAGCTCTCCTACGACCCCGCCGTCGAGGTCGACTGGGACACCCCCCTCGACAAGGGCTTCCACGGCCAGAGCCCGGAGTGGAACAGCCTCTACGGGACCGCCTACTGGAACGAGATGACCGAGGAGCAGCGCAAGGAGCTGACCCGTCAGGAGTCGGCCTCGGTGGCCAGCACCGGCATCTGGTTCGAGATGATCCTCCAGCAGCTGATGCTCCGCGACATCTACCGCATGGACCACACCGACCCCCGGTTCCAGTGGGCCCTCACCGAGATCGCCGACGAGTGCCGGCACTCCATCATGTTCGCCCGGGGCTCCCAGAAGCTCGGCGCGCCCGGCTACAAGCCCAAGCGGGCGGTCCTCGAACTCGGACGCCTCATGAAGACCGTCGGCTTCGGCGAGGCCGCGTACGCCGGGATCCTGGTCGCCGAGGAGGTCCTCGACGTCATGCAGCGCGACTGGATGCGCGACGAACGGGTCGTCCCCTTCGTCCGCACCATCAACAACATCCACGTCGTCGAGGAGTCCCGGCACATGAAGTTCGCCCGGGACGAGACGCGCCGCCACCTCGCCCGCGCGAGCAGGCCGCGCCGCCACTTCCAGGCGCTCGTCGTCGCCATCGCCGCGTACTACATCATCACCAGCCTGGTGAGCCCGGAGGTGTACGTGCGGGCCGGACTCGACCCCGAGCGCGCCCGCCGCGAGGCCGCCGCCAACGAGCACTACAAGGCGCTGCTCCGCGCCAGCTGCGCCGGACTGATGGAGTTCCTCTCCGACGTCGGGATGCTGACCCGCCCCGCGCTCTTCTTCTACCAGCGCGCGCACCTCCTCTGACCCGCCGCCCCCGTCCCCCGGATCCGAGCCGAGCTGAGCCGACGCCATGACCTACGCCATCACCCAGACCTGCTGCAACGACGCCACCTGCGTCGCCGTCTGCCCGGTCAACTGCATCCACCCGACGCCCGACGAGCCGGACTTCGGCACGACGGAGATGCTGTACATCGACCCCAAGTCCTGCATCGACTGCGGCGCCTGCGCCGACGCCTGCCCGGTCGACGCGATCTTCCCGGCCGACCGGCTCACCGCACGGCTGCGGGAGTACGAGAGGATCAACGCCGCCTACTACGCGGACCGCGAGCCCGCGCCGGTCCTCGCCTCGCCGACCTTCCACCCCTGGGGCGAACCGGACTTCGCCCGCTCGATCCCGGCCGACTTCGCACCGATCCGCGTCGCGATCGTCGGCACGGGACCGGCCGGCATGTACGCCGCCGAGGACCTCCTCCTGCACACCAACGCCGAAGTGACGCTGATCGACCGGCTGCCGGTCGCCGGCGGTCTCGTCCGCTACGGCGTGGCACCGGACCACCCGGCGACCAAGGGAGCCGGGGAGACCTTCGCCCGCTTCCACGCCCACCCCCGGGTCCGCATGCGGCTCGGCGTCGAGATCGGCAAGGACGTCACCCCCGGCGAACTCGCCGCGCACCACGACGCGGTGGTCTACGCGGTGGGCGCACCCTCCGACCGGCGGCTCGGCATCCCCGGCGAGGACCTGCCGGGGAGCGTCTCGGCGACCTCCGTCGTCTCCTGGTACAACGCGCACCCGGAGACCGGCGCGGACGCCGTGCGGCTCTCCGCCGGGCGGGTCGTCGTGGTCGGCAACGGCAACGTGGCGCTCGACGTCGCCCGCGTCCTCGTCTCGGACCCCGACTCCCTCGCCCGTACGGACATCGCCGACCACGCCCTCGCCGCCCTGCGCGACACCCGGGTCCGCGAGGTGGTGCTGCTCGGCCGCCGGGGTCCCGAGGACGCCGCGTACACCACGTCCGAACTGCTCGCCCTGAAGCACCTGCCCGGGGTGGACCTGGTCGTCGACGACCGGGATCCGCGCACCGGCGCGGCTATCGACGCGGCGGAGCCCGGGGCGAAGGCCGCACTGCTGCGGGGCGTGGCCCGGGAGGCGGTGGACTGGACGCGGGCGCCCGCTCGGGACCGGCGCCGGATCGTGCTGCGCTTCCACTCCGCCCCGGTCGAGGCGCTCGGCACCGACGCCGTGCGGGCGGTCCGGGTGACGGAGGACGGTTCGGCCTCGGGCACGGAGATCGGGGCGGGGCTTCTCGTCCGGGCCATCGGCTACCGGGGCGTGCCGCTCGCGGGGCTGCCGTTCGACGAGGCGACCGGCACCGTGCCGCACGAGGCGGGGCGGGTGACGGGGCTGCCCGGCAGCTACGTCGTGGGCTGGATCAAGCGGGGGCCCTCCGGGGGCATCGGGGCCAACCGGGCCTGCGCGGAGGAGACGGTCGGGACGCTGCTCGCGGACGCGGTCGCCGGGGCGCTGCCGAAGCCGACGGGCAGCTCGCAGGAGTTCCGGCGTCTCGCGCGGAGCCGCAGCGGACGGGGGCTCGTCGACGCGCGCGGTCTCGCCTCCATCGACCGGGCGGAGCGGGCGCGGGGCCGGGACACGGGGCGGCCCCGGGTCAAGCTCGCCACGGTGCCCGAACTGGTCGCGGCGGCGCGGGGCAGGCGGCTGCGCCTGCCGGGCTGAGCGGTTCCTCCGGCTGGGATCCGGCCCGGGACGGCGGGCCGGTACGGAGCCGGTACGGGTCGGCCGTACGGTCAGACGGAGACGCTCAGGGCCTGCCGGAGCACGATCGCGTTGAGCCGCACCGCGAAGGGCACGGTGTCGGTCAGGGCGAGCGCGAGGGTCTCGGCCTTCGGCAGCTCGACGGTCACGTCGACGCAGAAGGCCAGGGCGTACATGTGGTCCCCGGTCTCCTCGTCCTGGAGGGCGAAGAACAGGTCCCGGTAGAAACGGGTGCGGTCCCCGGACTCCTCGTAGAAGGAGAGTCCGGGCTGCCCCTCCTGCGCGGCGAGCCCGGTGAAGGCCTGGACGAGCTCCCGCTCGACCGTGGCCCAGAACCCGGCCTCCGCGCACTCCTGCGGCAGCGCCTGGCGGACGGCCTCCTTGAGGGAGAGGACCATGACGAGGACGGGGGCGTGCTCCTGGAGCCCCCAGCCCCGGACCATCTTCACCACGTCGCTGTCCGGGACGGCGGAGGCCGCCCGGTGGATCGCCTCGAAGTCGAAGTTGACGGTCGCCGGGGCGATCGCCTCCTGGAACACCCGGTCGATGGACCGGGCCTGGTCGAGGTGGTCGGGTCCCACCTCGACGACGGTCCTGAAACTGGCGGCCAAAGCTCCTCCTACGTGATCTCGGTGATCAGGAGGGGTCAGTATGCCGAGGCACGGAGGACCGGGCCCCGGGCGTCCGCCGTGCGGACGGTTCAGCCGCGGCCGCGGCGCGGCTTCCCGCTCCGGCCGGAGCCTCCGGTGCCCTTGCGGGACGCCGAGGGCTTCCCGCCGGTACGGGAACCGCCGCCCGGCTTCCCGGCCGTACGGGAGCCACCGCCCGGCTTCCCGGACCTCGCCGGCTTCTGCTCCCTGGGCTGCTTCTGGCCCTTCTTCTCCTCGGCGCGGCGGCCGCGGGTGCTGTTCACGGTGCGGCCGCGCACGATGCCGATGAACTCCTCCACCAGGTCGGGCGCCTCGTCCGCCGCCGGCCACGACAGGGCCACCCGCGACTGCGGGACGCCGACGAGGGTCCGGTAGGTGAGGTCCTTGCGGTGGTGCAGCCGGGCCAGCGACTGCGGGACGGCGAGCACGCCGACGCCCGCGGCGACCAGCTCGATCGCGTCGGCGGTCGTCTCCGGGCGCTCCATGGCGGGGCGGCCGGGCGGCTGCTCCCAGCCGAGGGTGTCGTCGAGGGGGTGCAGGACGAGCTCGTCGGCGAGGTCCTCCGCCGACACCTCCTCCACCGCCGCGAACAGATGGTCCTTGGGGACGACGACGACCGTCGTCTCCGTGTAGAGCGGGATCGCGCTGAGGTCGTCCCGGTCCACGGGCAGCCGGACGAGGCCCGCGTCCGCGGTGCCCTCCCGGAGCGCGCCGAAGGCCTCGGCCGGCGTCACGGCGAGGAGGGTCAGGGGCACGTCGGGCAGGCGCTCGTTCCAGATCCGCACCCACTTCGCGGGTGTCGCTCCCGGCACGTAGGCGAGCCGGAAGGAAGGGGAGTCAACGGGGGAAGCGTCCGAGCCTGTCACCCCGCCAGGTTACCGGTAGCCGCCGTGGTCGGAGCTCGGCCACATGCTCGATACCCTTGACACCATGACGTCGCACCAGAACACCCAGACGATGAAGCCCGCGACCGCGGCGAAGAAGCTGGGTGTGTACCTCGAGGCCACCCCCGCAGAGTTCCAGGAGGGTGTCGTCTCGCGCTCCGAGCTGGCCGAGCTCCAGGCCAACCCGCCCGCCTGGCTCCAGGAGCTGCGCGAGAAGGGTCCGCACCCCCGCCCGGTCGTCGCCAACAAGCTCGGCGTCTCCATCGCCGGTCTCGCGCGCGGCGGGATCACCGAGCCGCTCACCACGGAGCAGATCGACGCGATCAAGCAGGAGCTCCCCGAGTGGCTGAAGAAGGAGCGCGCCACCCAGTCGGAGGTCCGCAAGGAGACCGTCCGCATCAAGGAGCGCGACGCCGAGCGGGCGCGCCGCCGGCAGCAGGACGCCTGACCTTCCCTCTCCCACGCCGGTCCGGTCCGAAGCGTTTCGGACCGGACCGGCGTGGCGTTTCTCCGCATGAGGGAGTCATCTCCTCATGAGTGACACCAGCACCGCGCACGAGCCGGCGGTCGTCGTCGGCGTGGACGGGTCGGAGCACAGTCTTCGGGCCCTGGAGTGGGCGCTGAGCGCCGCGGAGGGCCTGGGCGTGCCGCTGGTGGTGGCCCATGTGCGGTCCGAGGCCCTTCAGCTCGGTGCCGCCCGCATCGCCTCCCTCGGCACGGCGCCGGAGCTTCCCGACACGGTCGTGCAGGGCGTACGGACGGTGGTGGAGGAGCGCGGGCACCGCGTTCCGGTGCGGTACGAATCGCTGGACGGGTCCGTGACGGACGCCCTGCCGGCGGTGGCGCGGGGCGCGCGGCTCCTGGTGGCGGGTTCCCGGGGGCACGGCGGCTTCGCGAGCCTGCTCCTGGGGTCGACCAGCCGGACGCTGGCCCTGACGGCGCCCTGCCCGCTGGTCGTCGTCCCGCACGAGGCGCGCGCCGCCGCCCTGGAGGACGGGGCGGAGGCGGGCCGGGTGCTGCTCGGGCTGCACCCGGAGGAGACTCCGGACGAGGCGGTGGGCTTCGCCTTCGAGGCGGCTCACCACCGGGGCGTACCCCTGGAGGCGGTGACGGCGCTCCGGCTGCCGCCCTCGCAGGCCGCGCTCCTCGCGGCTCCTTCGCCCGCGCTCCAGGTGCCGCCGCCGCTGCCCCTCGCGGACGACGCGGAGGAGCTGCTGAAGGAGGGCAGGCGGGAGCAGGAGGAGCGGCTGCGGCCGTTCGCCGCGCGGTGGCCGGGAGTGGAGCTGGTGCCGGTGGTGGTGCCGGGGGACGCGGCGGGCCCGCTCGTGGAGGGCTCGCAGGAGGCTGGCCTGGTGGTCGTGGGTCGGCATCACCGGCACCACCTGGGGGCGCTGCTCATCGGTTCCGTCGCCCACGCGGTGCTGCATCACGCGCACTGTCCCGTGGCGGTGGTGCCGCCCGCACCCGTGGAGTCCCGGACGTGACAGTCCCCGGCGGTCCGTGTCGGTTCGCGCGGTCGTCGGCCGTCGCCGACGGCTCCGTGCCCGACCGGCCCCGCCGGGGGCCTGGCCAGAGCCTGGATCAGGGTCACGCGGGCCTTCGGACGTCTCCGTCGGCGGGTGCGGCTCTCTCCGGTTGTCCGGTGTAAGAACGAGTGTCCTCCCTTTTTCGCCCGTTTCAAGAGGTTTCCTCTCTTTTTATTGCGCGATCACGTGCCGGGGCGTGTGTCAGTGGCGCCTGGTACACAGGGCCCATGACGACCGCAGATCACGCCGCCACCGCCCGCCGCAATCTCCAGCCGCCGTCCGCCGGGGCCTCGCTCGGCGCGGGGGTCGTGGTGCTCGACGGGGCGGGCCGGGTCCTGCTGGGTCTGGACCGCTCCGGGGTGTGGGAGCTGCCGGGCGGCAAGGTCGAGCCGGGCGAGTCGATCGAGGAGGCGGCGGTGCGCGAGCTGGCCGAGGAGACGACGCTCGTCGCGGAGGCCGCCGACGTGGAGGTCCTCGGGCTGCTCCTGGACACCGTCACCTCCACGCGGCTGACCCGGATGACGGCGGCCACGGTCGTGCGCGGCTTCCGGGGCGTGCCCGCCGTGGCCGAGCCGGAGAAGATCGAGCGCTGGGAGTGGACGGACCCGGACCGGCTGCCGGAGGCCCTGTTCCTGCCGTCGGCGCAGGTGCTGCGGATCTGGCGGCCCGGGCTCCCGATCCCCCGCGGCCGGTTCCACCGTTACGCCCTGGGCCGACTGCCCGACTGACCCGGCCGGTGGCGGTGCGTCACCGAGCGGGCCCCGGCGAGCGTGGCTAGCGTGGCCAGAGGACATACGTCATCGAAGCGGAGTGGGAGTCACCGTCATGGCCGCACGACCTGAAGGCACGCCGGTCTGGACCGACGCGATGTTCACCGACGTCGAGGGCGCCAAGACGTTCTACGGCGATGTGCTCGGCTGGACCTTCGGCGAGTCCTCCTCGGAATTCGGCGACTACACACAGGCGTACAAGAACGGCAAGGCGGTCGCGGCCGTCGTCCCGCCGATGCCCGGGCAGGACGGGGAGCCGCAGTCGGCCTGGTGTCTGTACTTCGCCTCGCCGGACGTCGCGGCGACGGCGGAGAGGATCCGGGACGCGGACGGCACCGTCCTGATGGAGCCGATGCGGGTCGGCGACTTCGGCTCGATGTGCATCGCCCAGGATCCGGCGGGCGTCACGTTCGGCGTGTGGCAGGCGGGCGAGCACGAGGGCTTCGAGCTGGAGAACGAGCCCGGCGGGTACGCCTGGGCCGAGGTCTTCACCCGGGAGCCGGCGAAGTCCGACGCCTTCTTCACCGAGGTCTTCGGCTACGGCTCCAAGAAGATCAAGGACGAGCACATGGACTACCGGGTCTTCGACGTCGGCGGTCCGCAGCCGATCCTGGGGCGGATGGTGATGTCGGCGGAGGACTTCCCGGCGGAGATCCCCTCGTACATCCAGATCTACTTCGCCGTCGACAACTGCGACCTGGCCGTCGAGCGGGCCGAAGCGCTCAAGGGGAAGAAGGTGTTCGGGCCGATGGACAGTCCGTTCGGCCGGTTCGCCGCGATCGTGGACCCGCAGGGTGCCGCGTTCGCGGTGATCGACGAGAGGACGACCGTCGGGGACATGCCCGAGTTCGAGTGAGCGGTACGGCGCGGCGCCCCGGTGGCGCCGCGCCGCCGTGCGTCGGGCGGTGTCGCGGACGGCGACGATGCCGTTGAAGACCCCCACGGACGCGGGGAGCAGGTCCAGCGCCCTTCCATCCCCCGGCGCGGCTACGCCGTGGGGTCAGCGAGACGGCGCCCGTGGCCGTGTACAGGCCCGGGACCAGCGACAGGACAGTGACAGGCTCGGCCTCGGGCGGGACGGCAGCGTGTCTCTCCCGCCCGCCCGGGACCTTGCCCACCGGTTGTCCGCGGTCCTGGCCGGCGTCGTGGGCAGGGCTGCGGCCTCCGCCCGGTGCCGGCTTTCGTCGGCGTGGACAGCGCCGGCGACCGCGCGGTCTCCTGTGTGTCCCCCGGCGGGCCCGGAGCGTTTCGGGTCTGTGGGCCTCCTGCTGGGCCGACGGACCGGCGGAATGCTCTGGGTTCCTCAGCCTGCCCGCCCGCAGCGCTCGGTGTCGATCTCGGTGAGGGTGGCCTCGTTGTAGCGGGCGCCGTGGACGGTGGTGGCGTTCAGTATGCGTCCTGCCGTGTCGAGGACTTCGCCGGGTACGTCGGTGTCGAGTGTCGAAAGGTTCTCCCGCAGGTGGGCAGGGAAGCGGGTGCCGGGGATCGCGATGACGTGGGGGCCGCGGGAGAGGACCCAGGTGAGGGCCAGCTGTGGAAGGGTGATGCCGGCTTGCTCGGCCAGTCGTGCCAGTTCGGACTGGCGGGCCAGGTTGGCGGGGTAGTGGCGGGCGTCGAAGCGGGGCATGCCACGGCGGATGTCGGAGGCCGGCAGGGTGTCCGGGTCCGGCGGCGCGTCGGTGAGGACGCCGCGGGCCAGTGGGCTGAAGGCCACCAGGGCGACCCCGAGTTCGCGGGCCGCTGCCAGCGTGCCTTCCTCGGGGTTGCGCGACCAGAGGCTGTACTCGTTCTGCAGTGCGGCGATCGGGTGGACGGCGTGGGCCCGGCGGAGGGTCGTGGCGGACACCTCCGACAGGCCCAGGGCGCGTACCTTGCCGGCCGAGACCAGCTCGGCCATCGCCCCGACGCTCTCCTCTACCGGCACCTTCCGGTCGAGCCGGTGCAGGTAGTAGAGGTCGATGACGTCGGTACGAAGCCGGGTCAGCGCCTCGTCGACGGTACGGCGGATGGTCTCGGGCCGGCCGTCGATGACGCGCCGGCCGTCGACGCCCGTCATGCCGCACTTGCTGGCCAGTACGATCCGGTCCCGGTGGGGGCCGAGGACCCGGCCGACGAGTTCCTCGTTGGCCCCGAAGCCGTAGAGGGCGGCGGTGTCGAAGTGCGTGACGCCCTCCTCCAGGGCCGACCGGAGCAGGTGTTCGGCCGCCTCCGGTGTCGGCGGGACGCCGTAGGCGTGGCTGACGTTCATGCAGCCCAGGCCGATCGCCGGGACCTCGAAGGGCCCGAGGCGGCGCGGTGTACGGCCCGGTGCTGTCGTCTGCGGGGTGTTCACGAGGCCGAGGCGGCGGTGAGCTGTTCCTCCAGGGCCGCCAGCGTGCGGTAGCAGGGCAGCACCTGGGCGATGGAGGAGTTCGGCTCGCGGCCTTCGCGGATCGCGGCGATGAACTCGCGGTCCTGGAGTTCGATGCCGTCCATCGACACGTCGATCCCGCTGACGTCGATCGGCTCGTCCTTGCCGGTGAACAGGTCGTCGTACCGGGCGATGTACGTGCCGGTGTCGCCGATGTAGCGGAAGAACGTGCCGAGCGGCCCGTCGTTGTTGAACGACAGCGACAGCGTGCAGATCGCGCCGTTCGCCGCGCGCAGCTGGATCGACATGTCCATCGCGATGCCCAGCTCGGGGTGGATCGGGCCCTGTACGGCGTTGGCCTGCACGATCGGCGAGCCGGTCTGGTACGCGAACAGGTCGACGGTGTGCGCGGCGTGGTGCCACAGCAGGTGGTCGGTCCACGAGCGGGGCTGGCCGAGCGCGTTGAGGTTGGTGCGACGGAAGAAGTACGTCTGCACGTCCATCTGCTGGATGCGGTAGTCACCGGCGTCGATCCGGCGCTTGACCCACTGGTGGCTGGGGTTGAAGCGCCGCGTGTGGCCCACCATGGCGACCAGACCGGTGCGCTCCTGAGCGGCCTGGCAGGCCTCGGCGTCGGCGAGGGAGTCGGCCAGCGGGATCTCGACCTGGACGTGCTTGCCCGCGTCGAGACAGGCCAGCGTCTGCCCGGCGTGCATCTGGGTGGGGGTGGCGAGGACGACGGCGTCGATGTCGTCCATGGCCAGGACCTCGTCCAGGGACGCGACTCCGCGGCCGACGCCCTGCTCCGAGGCGAACTTCTGCGCCCGCTCCAGGCTGCTGCTGACGACGGCGGCGACCTCGACGCCGTCGATCCGCCGGAGTGCGGCCGCGTGCTTCGCGCCGAAGGCGCCGCCGCCGGCCAGGGCGACCCGCAGGATTCGATCGGTCATGTCAGTTCACTCCTTCGGCGGGCCGCTGGGCCCGGGGGTGGTTTTCGAGGATCAGGTGGCCGACGGCGGTGTTGGACGCGGGAACATGGTAGAAGCGGTGCTTGACCTCGACGTGGCCGTCGTCGGCCACGTCGCTCATGGCCCCGCGGGCGATCAGCCACATGACCAGCTCGATGCCCTCCGAGCCGGCCTCCTCGACATACTCCAGGTGGGGGACCTCGGCCAGCCCGGCGGGGTCCTCGACCAGCCGGTCGAGGAAGGCGTTGTCCCACTCGCGGTTGATCAGGCCGGCGCGGGGGCCCTGGAGCTGGTGGCTCATGCCGCCGGTACCCCACACCTGCACCTTCAGCGGCCGGTCGTACGACTCGATGGCCTTGCGCAGGGCCTGGCCGAGCCTGAAGCACCGGGCGCCCGAAGGGACCGGGTACTGCACCACGTTGACGTGGAACGGGATGACCTTGCACGGCCACTTCTCGACGTCGCCGAACATCAGCGACAGCGGGACGGTCAGACCGTGGTCGATCGCCATCTCGTTGACGAGCGTCAGGTCGAAGTCGTCCCGGATCAGCGAGTGCGCGATGTGCGCGGCCAGGTCCGGGTCGCCCTCGATGTCGGGCACGGGGCGGGGCCCGTACCCCTCGTCGGCGATGGGGTAGGAGGCGCCGGTACCGAGCACGAAGGTCGGGATCATCGACTGGTCGAAGGCGCTGGCGTGGTCGTTGTAGACCAGGAAGACGACGTCGGGGACGTTCTCCTTCTCCCACGCCTTGGAGTACTCGTACCCCGCGAAGAGCGGCTGCCAGTACGGCTCCTCGGTCTTGCCGTGGTCGAGGGCCGCGCCGATCGCCGGCACGTGCGAGGTGAAGACGGCGCCGGTGACGGACGCGTGCTCGGCGGGCGCCGTCGGGGCGTGGGCCGCTTCGAGGACGGCGTGGTCGATGCGGTTCCCCTCGATCGAGCGGCCGCCGCCGACCATCATGTCGCGGTACTCCTGCTCGGTCATGCCGGTCATCGAGCCCGCCATCTGCTGGAACGAGAAGCCCAGCGTGGCACCCCACTTGGCGAGGAAGTAGATGTTCCCGCCCTCGCGCATCGCCGCGTTGAGGTCGCGGTCGAGCAGCGCCTGCTTCTGCTCCTCCCGGAGCGGCCAGGCGTCCAGGTAGGCGCGTTCGTCGGCGAGGTAGCTCGCGCGGTTCTCCGCCGTCATCAGCGACATGCAGAACTGGTTGAGGTGGTAACCCTTGGCCGACTGCTCGGAGTCGAAGATGGTCGTCCCCGGTACCAGCTTGTAGGTCTTGTCCAGCGACATGCTGGGGCTCCAATCGGGGGGAGGGTCAGTCGGCGTCCGGCCAGTACAGGCGCATGGGGTTGTCGACGAGGAGCTTGTGCCGAAGCTCCGGCGTCGGCGCGATGTGCGGGACGAAGTCGACGAGCAGCCCGTCGTCGGGCATGTGGTCGGTGAGGTTGGGGTGCGGCCAGTCGGTGCCCCACAGCACCCGGTCGGGGAACTCCTCGACCACGCGCCGGGCGAAGGGGACGACATCGCGGTAGGCCCGCTGCTCCCCGTCGAGGGCGGGCGGGCCGCTGACCGAGAGGCGTTCCGGGCACGTCACCTTGCACCAGATGTCGGGGCGGGCCCGCATGAGGTTCAGGAACGCCTCGAAGTCGGGCCCCTGCGGGTCCCTCGCGGTATCCGGCCGGCCCATGTGGTCGATGACCAGCGGCACCGGGATCGAGAGGAAGAAGTCCCGCAGGTCGGCGAGGTCGGCCGCCTCGAAGTAGACGACGACATGCCAGCCGTACGGCGCGATCTTCTCGACGATGTCCCGCAGGTCCTGCTTCGGCGCCGCGTTCACCAGCCGCTTGACGAAGTTGAACCGCACCCCGCGGACGCCCGCCTCGTGCAGCTCCCGTACGTGGGCGTCCGTGACGTCGGGCCGCAGGGTCGCCACGCCCCGGGCCAGGCCGCCGGAGGCGCGCAGGGCGTCGACCATGGCGGTGTTGTCGGCGCCGTGGCAGGTCGCCTGCACCACGATGTTACGGGCGAAGCCGAGGTGGTCGCGGAGCGCGAAGAGCTGGTCCTTGGACGCGTCGCACGGCGTGTACTTGCGCTCGGGCGCGTACGGGAACTCGTCGCCCGGGCCGAAGACGTGGCAGTGCGCGTCGACGGCGCCGTCGGGGAGCCGGAACCCGGGGCGGCTCGGGCCGGCGTACCAGTCGAGCCAGCCGGGGGTCTTCTCGAAGTTCGTCGTCATGGTCAGTCCTCGTACCGCAGTCCGAGCTCGGCCAGCGGGCCGCGCATGCCGTACATGTCCAGGCCGAGCTTGCCCGCGCGGAACTGCGCGCGCTTGCCCTCCTCGTTGGCCTCGCGTGCGGCCGAGGCGGCGGCCACTTCGGTGGCCCGCTCGCGCGGCACCACGACGACGCCGTCGGCGTCCGCGACGATCACGTCGCCGGGCCGGACGAGGGCGTTGCCGCAGACCACGGGGACGTTGACGGAGCCGAGGGTGGCCTTGACCGTGCCCTTGGCGTTGACCGCGCGGGAGAAGACGGGGAAGTCCATCCGCTCCAGGTCGGCGACGTCGCGGACACCGCCGTCGATGACCAGGCCCTGGCAGCCCCGGGCGCGGAACGAGGTGGCGAGCAGCTCTCCGAAGAAGCCGTCCTCGCTCTCGGTCGTGCAGGCCGCGACGACGACGTCCCCGTCCTGGATCTGCTCGGCGGCGACGTGGAGCATCCAGTTGTCGCCGGGCTGAAGCAGCACGGTGACGGCCGTGCCGCACATCCGGGCCTTGGGGTAGACCGGGCGCAGGTAGGGGCGCATCAGTCCGACCCGGCCCATGGCTTCGTGGATCGTGGCGACGCCGAACTTCGACAGCGTGGCGACGGCCTGCGGGTCGGCACGGTCGACCTTGGTGTGGACGACGCCGATCTCGGTGTGTTCCATGCGTACTTCTCCTGGGGTCAGCGGCGGGTCAGCGGCCGGCTGCGGCGAGGCGGGCGGCGAGTCGGGGGTAGACGCGCAGGGCGTTGCCGGAGTAGACGGCGGCACGCTCCTCGTCCGAGAGGTGCTCGGTGGCGTCGACGTAGCGCTTGGTGTCGTCGAAGTGGTGTCCGGTGCGGGGGTCGATGTCGCGGACCGCGCCGATCATCTCGCTGGCGAACAGGACGGACCGGCTGGGGATTACTCGGGTCAGCAGGTCGATGCCGGGCTGGTGGTAGACGCAGGTGTCGAAGAAGACGTTGTCGAGCAGCTCCTCCGGGTCCGGCTTCCCGAGCGCCATCGCCAGACCACGGAACCGGCCCCAGTGGTAGGGCACCGCGCCGCCGCCGTGAGGGATCACGAACCGCAGCGTCGGGAAGTCGGCGAACAGGTCGCCCTGGACCAGCTGCATGAACGCCGTGGTGTCGGCGTTCAGGTAGTGAGCGCCGGTGGTGTGGAAGGCGGGGTTGCACGAGGTGCTGACGTGGATCATGGCGGGGATGTCGTACTCGGCCATCGCCTCGTAGACCGGGTACCAGCTGCGGTCGGTCAGCGGAGGCGCGGTCCACCTGCCGCCCGACGGGTCGGGGTTGAGGTTGATCGTGACCGCGCCGAGTTCCTCGACCGCGCGGCGCAGTTCGGGCACGCAGGTCGCGGGGTCGACGCCCGGCGACTGCGGCAGCATCGCGCCCGTCGCGAAGCGGTCGGGGTACAGCGTGCTGACCCGGTGGACCAGGTCGTTGCAGATCCGCGCCCAGGTCGAGGAGACCTGGAAGTCGCCGATGTGATGGGCCATGAAACTGGCCCGGGGGGAGAAGATCGTCAGGTCGCTGCCGCGCTCGTCCATGAGCCGCAGTTGGTTGGTCTCGATCGCCTGGCGCAGGTCGTCGTCGCTGATGACCAGGGAGTCGGGGTCGGGCGCGTCCTCGGGGGTGCCGATCGCCGCGATCTGCCGGTCCCGCCACTGCGCCAGCTGCGGCGGCGCCGTGGTGAAGTGACCGTGACAGTCGATGATCATGGGGTGTCTCCTGAGGTCGTCGGGGTCAGCCGAGGGCGCTGACGGGCCAGCCGGTGTACTGCTCGGCGAGGTAGGTGCGTCCGGATCGCGTGCCCACGACGTTGTCGAGCTCGCCGAGCTGGCGGCGCAGGTCGAACGGCGAGCCGCCGGGCGCCGTGTGCAGCAGCTGGGTCATCCAGTGCGAGAAGTTCTGTGCCCGCCACACCCGCTGAAGGGCGCGCGGCTGGTAGTCGTCCAGTGCGGCTTCGCCCTCGTCGCCGAGTGCCCGCAGAAGGACATCGGCCAGGACCCTGACGTCGTGCAGGGCGAGGTTCAGCCCGCGGGCGCCGGTCGGCGGCACGGTGTGCGCCGCGTCGCCGGCCAGCACCAGCGAACCCCAGCGCATCGGCTCCTGCACGAAGGAACGGAACCGAAGCACCGTCTTCTCCGTGATCGGGCCCTCCTTCAGGCGGAAGCCGTCCTCACCGGCCACCCGTGCCTGAAGGGTCTCCCACACGCGGTCGTCGGACCAGTCGTCGACCGACTCGTCGGGAGAGCACTGGAAGTACATGCGCTGCACGGACTCGGAGCGCTGGCTGATCAGCGCGAAGCCGTGCTCGGAGTGGGCGTAGACGAGCTCGGGGGCGCTCATCGGCGCCTCGGCGAGGATGCCGAACCACGCGAAGGGGTACTCCTTGCCGTACCGCACCCGCCGGTCCTCCGGCACCAGGTTGCGGCACATGCTCCGCGACCCGTCCGCACCGACCACGTACCGCGCGCGGATCTCGTGCCGCGTGCCGTCGGGTGCGGTGTAGCGGACCCGGGGGGCGCTGGTCGTGATGTCGAGGACCTCGGTGGCGCTGACGCCGAAATGGACCGTGCCGCCGTCGCGGTCCCGTGCGTCGGCCAGATCGATGAACACGTCGGTCTGCGGGTAGAGCCACACCGACTCTCCGACCAGCTCCTTGAAGGGGATGCGGTACGGGCGGCCGCCGAACCGGAGTTCGGTGCCCTCGTGTTCGTGGCCGTCGCGCAGGATCCGGTCGGAGACGCCGGTCTCGACCAGGTCCCGGGCCGCGTCGGCTTCGAGGATGCCCGCCCGCTGCGTCGTCTCGATCTCATGCCGGGTGCGGGTGTCGACCACGATCGTGTCGATGCCTGCGCGCCCCAGCCGGTGCGCGAGCATCAGGCCTGCGGGGCCGGCGCCGATGACAGCTACTGGAGCTGAGGAAACGGTGTCGACGACGGCATCGGCCATGGCATCTCCTGAGCAGGTGTGAACGTTCCGAACACGTCGAACGTTGGCACCCGGGGCCGTAGCCGGTCTCCGGTGTTTCCGTCAGGCGGAAGCCCGCCCGGATCTCATGCGGTCGTACGGGTACGCCGGCCGAGTTCGTCGGAGATTCCGTGCGCGGCCCGCAGGAGCGGCTCCCGCAGCTTGTGGGCACGGCCGGCACCCTGCGCCGTGATCACGATTCCCAACGCGGCGCTGACCGGCCCCTTCCGGCCGATCCGCACCGGCGCGGCCACGGCGACCGTGCTCTCGGAGAGCTGCCGGTCGCTGACGAAGACCTGTTCGCGGCGGATGCGGTCCAGCTGCGCGCGCAGCGCCTTCGGGTCGGTGACGGTGTGGGGGGTCCAGGCCCGCAGGGGCGAGTCGAGAACCTCCTCCTGGATCTCCGGTGGCGCGTGCGCCAGCAGCACCCGGCCCATCCCCGTGGAGGCGATCGGGAAGCGGGTCCCGACCATGGTCAGCAGTTCCACCGACCGGTGTCCGGCGATCCGCTCGACGAACACGAGCTCCGTTCCCTCGCGGACCGCGAGCTGGATGTTCTCGTGGGACACCTCGTAGAGGTCCTGCATGAAGGGCAGCGCCACATCCCGGAGGATCTGCGTGCGCGGGCATCCCGAGGCGATCTCCCACAGCCTCAGCCCCACGTGCCACGCCCCGTCCTCCCCGCGCTCCAGCGCTCCCCATTCCGACAGCTCCGCGACCACGCGGTGGGTGGTGCTCAGGGCCATGCCCGTCCGCTGAGCGATCTGCGACAGGGTCTGCGACGGACGTTCGCGGTCGAAGGCGGCGAGGACCTTGAGGACCTTTCCCGCCGCCGTGCTCTGGGTTGTGCTCACGCGGAAAGTCTCGCAGACCCGCGTTGAGCCTCCGGACCGCGCGCCTTAACATCTCCCGGACACCAAGGAGGAAACGTGAACCGAGAGATCGCCGGGCTGTCCTCGATGGCGACGCGGCCGATCGTGGCTGAGCTTTCCGAACACATCCGGCTCGCCCACGGGATCCCGGTGCGCTTCGACTCCGCCGGCGGGGTCGAGATCGCGAGGCGGGTACGCGAGGGCACCGAGGCCGACGTGCTCGTGCTCGCCGACGGAGCACTGGCCGAACTGGAGAAGGAAGGGCATGTCCGGAAGGAGACGGTACGCCCGCTGTGGATCTCCCAGGTCGTCGCCGCCGTTCCCGA
Source organism: Streptomyces sp. NRRL B-24572 (assembly GCF_002156145.1). NCBI lineage: Bacteria > Bacillati > Actinomycetota > Actinomycetes > Kitasatosporales > Streptomycetaceae > Streptomyces > Streptomyces sp. NRRL B-24572. The sequence goes on from NZ_MWIG01000336.1 coordinate 21,987, forward strand.
GGGAGTACCCGTTCCGGCACTCGACTCGGAGGACGACCTGCGAACCGCTCTCGTGGCAGCGGAGAAAATCGCCTACTCCACGGGCCCCAGCGGGAAGGCTCTCATCGATCTGATAGGACGGATGGGCCTCACCGACGGGCTGCGTGACCGGCTCGTCCAAGCACCCCCGGGAATTCCCGCGGGCAGCCTGCTGTCGTCCGGCCGGACCGACCTCGCTTTTCAACAGCACAGCGAGATGATGGACCTTCCGGGCATCGTCGTCATCGGCCCGCTGCCGGGTGCGAGCGCGATCAGTTCGACGTTCAGCGGAGGTGTGCTGACCGCCTCGGCACAGCCGGACCTTGCTCGTGAAGTCCTCGACCTGCTGGGTTCGGACGCGGCGTCGAAAGTCGCGCACGCCAGGGGTATGCGGGCCAGGACGGACTGATCCCTTTCCAACCTGGCGTGAGGCGGTGCGGTTGGGGCATCGCGAGCGAGGGGAACGACGAACCTCCTGGTGGACGAAGTGTGCAGGGCGCAAGGCCGAGCGGATCGACTTCGGTGGTGGGGTCGGTGACGTGCTTCCGCCGTGTCAGCTGAGACACGAGCGTGGACTCGGCCGGTTCGCCGCGATCGTGGACCCGCAGGGTGCCGCGTTCGCGGTGATCGACGAGAGGACGACCGTCGGGGACGCGCCCGAGTTCGAGTGAGCGGTACGGCGCGAGCGGTACGGCGCGGCGCCCCGGTGGCGCCGCGCCGCCGTGTGTCAGGCGGTGTCGCGGACGGCGACGATGCCGTTGAAGACCCCCACGTACGCGGTGCCGTCGGGGCCGATGGTGATCGGCGCCCAGTTGTTGTCGTAGGACAGGCCGGTGCCGGTGAAGCGGGAGAAGGCGCGCTGTCCGGTGCGGAAGTCGACGGCCGTGAGGTACCAGGCGTCGATGCCCCAGAAGTTGGGGCGCTTCTCGTAGAAGTAGAGCAGGCCGTTGGCGGTGGACAGCTTCGGGACCGTGGACGGCGAGCGGACGTCGCTCTCCCAGACGGTGTCGCAGCCGCTGCCGTCGGCGCGGACGTCGATCCGGGCCGCGCCGCCGACGACGCTGCGGCCGAGGAGGAGCGTACTCGGGTTCTCGTAGCCGTAGTTGTTCTCGACGACGAGGCTGTTGCCCCAGCTGATCAGGGAGTTGTCGGTGGTGGACGCACCGGATCCGAAGACGGGCACCTTGCAGACGAGCCGTTCGGCCGCGGGGACGCCGGCGCCCCGGCGGTAGACGAGGACGTTCATGCGGTCGTCGGCGTTGTCGGTGATGGCGACGTACTGGTCCTCGGTGCCGAAGAGGTCGGGGGTGGTGCCCGAACCCTGGTTCACCGAGCCGGGCTTGGTACCGGTCCCCCGGTCGTACGTCTCGCGCCACTGGACGCGGGGGACGCCGTCGGCGTCGGCGCGGAAGCTGTACAGGGCGTGGTCGGTGACGATGGAGACGCCGTCCTCGGCGACGGAGAAGGAGTTCTGGATCTCCTCGCCGTCGAGCCGGATCGCGCGCAGGGCGCCCGTCGCGGGGTCGACGGTGCCGACCCGGCCCAGGCGGGTCACCCACCAGATGCGGCCGTCCCAGTCCGGCATGACGGAGGTGACGGGGTCGCAGACGCCACTGGGGAAGAGGTTGGTCCAGCTGACGCAGTCGTGCGGGACGAGGGAGGTGAGGTCCCAGTCGTTCTCGACGACGAACTCCCATGCCCCGTCCGCCTTCTGACGGTGGGCGATGCGCAGCACGTGCTGGCGGGAGTCGGCGAGGACGACCCGGTCCCGGTCGTCCAGGTAGAAGTAGGCGCCGCCTGAGGTGTCCTTGAAGATCTTCTCGAAGTCGAGGCGGGTGATGGCCTCGACGGTGGAGGAGCGCTGCGGCAGCTTGTACTCGGCGAGGGTGGCGAGGCTGCGCGGGTCGAGCAGCTTGAGCAGGAAGCCGCTGAAGGTGCCGCACACGGTGACGAGCCGCCCGCCGGCGTCGAAGGTGACCGTGGCGCACTCGCCGCCGACGGCGGCGATCTTCTCGCTGGTGACCTCCGGGTCGCGCCCGAGCGGCCCGGACCAGGGGTAGGTGGCGCTGCCGGCGGCGTCGGCGTGCATGCCGCTGCGGCCGTTGGGGGCGAGGTACGGGTGCTGGGCGGGGCCCTTGCCGGGCACGGGCCGGGCGGTGGCGGGGGCGCCCTCGTAGTGGTCGACGAGGCGGAACCCGGGGGCGAGGGGTATCTCCTCGGCCTGGGCGACGGGCGCGGAGCCCGCCAGGAGGGTCGCCGCGAGCGCGGCGACC
>NZ_MWIG01000337.1:0-27242 GCF_002156145.1 Streptomyces sp. NRRL B-24572
CCTCGGCGAGCTCGCCGAGGATCCCGAGGGGGTCGTGCGGGAGGTCGTGCCCGGCCCCGAGGGGACGCCCGTCACGGCCGTGTACCTGATCCCCTTCCACCGGGCCGAGCTGTCCCTGGCCGGTCAGCTCCGGCGGCTCCTGCGGACCGAGGAGGACCGGATGCCGGCCTTCCGGGACGTCGCCTGGGACAAGGCTCTGGCCTGGCTCGCGGACCGTACGGGGGCCTCGCTCGCGCCCGAGCAGGAGGAGGCCGTGCGGCTCGCCCTCACCCGCAAGGTCGCCGTGCTCACCGGCGGCCCCGGCTGCGGCAAGTCCTTCACCGTTCGCTCGATCGTGGAGCTGGCCCGCGCCAAGAAGGCCAAGGTCGTGCTCGCCGCCCCCACCGGCCGGGCCGCCAAGCGGCTCGCCGAGCTGACCGGCGCCGAGGCCTCCACCGTCCACCGGCTCCTGGAGCTGAAGCCGGGCGGGGACGCGGCCTACGACCGGGACCGGCCGCTCGACGCCGATCTGATCGTCGTCGACGAGGCCTCCATGCTGGACCTGCTCCTGGCGAACAAGCTGGTCAAGGCCGTGGCACCGGGTGCCCATCTGCTGCTCGTGGGGGACGTCGACCAGTTGCCGTCGGTCGGTGCCGGCGAGGTGCTCGGCGATCTGCTCGCCCCCGGCAGCCCCGTACCGTCCGTGCGGCTGACCCGGATCTTCCGGCAGGCGCAGCAGTCCGGGGTGGTCACCAACGCGCACCGGATCAACGCCGGCACCCCGCCCCTCACCCAGGGCCTTCCGGACTTCTTCCTCTTCGTCGAGGAGGAGACGGAGGACGCCGCCCGGGTCACCGTGGACGTCGCGGCCCGGCGGATTCCGGCCAAGTTCGGCCTCGACCCGCGCCGGGACGTCCAGGTCCTCGCCCCCATGCACCGGGGCCCGGCGGGCGCGGGCTCGCTCAACGGTCTGCTCCAGCAGGCGATCACCCCGGCCCGCCCGGACCTGCCGGAGAAGCGGTTCGGCGGCCGGGTCTTCCGGGTCGGCGACAAGGTGACCCAGATTCGGAACAACTATGAGAAGGGGGCCAACGGCGTCTTCAACGGTACGGTCGGCGTCGTCACGGCACTGGACACCGTCGAACAGCGGCTGACCGTGCGGACGGACGAGGACGAGGAGGTGGCGTACGACTTCGACGAGCTGGACGAACTCGCCCACGCGTACGCGGTCACCATCCACCGCTCGCAGGGCAGCGAGTATCCGGCGGTGGTGATCCCGGTCACCATGAGCGCCTGGATGATGCTCCAGCGGAACCTGCTCTACACGGCCGTGACCCGGGCCAGGAAGCTCGTCGTCCTGGTCGGCTCCCGCCGGGCGATCGCCCAGGCGGTCCGTACGGTCTCGGCGGGCAGGCGCTTTACCGCGCTCGCCCATCGGCTCACAGGGAGCGCCCTCGTGTGAAAGATCACGGAGGACTACCGGAACCGGGGCGAAGGGGGCAGGATATGAAGGTTGGCGGCACTGAGTGCCGCCGAATGGCCCAATGAGCGACCCCGAGTGCACTCTCCTGAGCCGAATGGGGGATGGTAGAGACAGTCAGGGCAGCTCGAAGATGAGGCACTACGTCGGTGAGGGATGACGTGAGCGACAACTCTGTAGTACTGCGGTACGCGGACGGTGAATACACCTACCCGGTGGTCGAGAGCACCGTCGGCGACAAGGGCTTCGACATCGGGAAGCTCCGAGCCCAGACCGGTCTGGTCACCCTGGACAGCGGATATGGCAACACCGCCGCCTATAAATCCGCCATCACCTACCTCGACGGCGAGCAGGGCGTTCTGCGGTACCGCGGCTACCCCATCGAGCAGCTGGCCGAGCGCTCCACCTTCCTTGAGGTGGCGTACCTGCTGATCAACGGTGAGCTGCCGAAGGTCGACGAGCTGTCGACCTTCAAGAACGAGATCACGCAGCACACCCTCGTCCACGAGGACGTCAAGAACTTCTTCCGCGGCTTCCCGCGGGACGCCCACCCGATGGCGATGCTGTCCTCGGTGGTCTCCGCGCTGTCCACCTTCTACCAGGACAGCCACAACCCGTTCGACGAGCAGCAGCGTCACCTGTCCACGATCCGGCTGCTCGCCAAGCTGCCGACGATCGCGGCGTACGCGTACAAGAAGTCGATCGGTCACCCGTTCGTCTACCCGCGTAACGACCTCGGATACGTCGAGAACTTCCTGCGCATGACCTTCTCGGTCCCGGCGCAGGAGTACGACCTGGACCCGGTCGTCGTCTCCGCGCTCGACAAGCTGCTGATCCTGCACGCGGACCACGAGCAGAACTGCTCGACCTCCACCGTGCGCCTGGTCGGCTCCTCGCAGGCGAACATGTTCGCCTCGATCTCCGCCGGCATCTCGGCCCTGTGGGGCCCCCTGCACGGTGGCGCCAACCAGTCGGTCCTGGAGATGCTGGAGGGCATCCAGGCCAACGGCGGCGACGTCGACTCCTTCATCCGCAAGGTGAAGAACAAGGAGGACGGCGTCCGCCTGATGGGCTTCGGCCACCGGGTGTACAAGTCCTTCGACCCGCGCGCCAAGATCATCAAGGCGGCGGCACACGATGTCCTCTCGGCCCTCGGCAAGTCCGACGAGCTGCTCGACATCGCGCTCAAGCTGGAGGAGCACGCGCTCTCCGACGAGTACTTCGTCTCGCGCAACCTCTACCCGAACGTGGACTTCTACACGGGTCTGATCTACCGGGCCATGGGCTTCCCGACCGAGATGTTCACGGTCCTCTTCGCCCTCGGCCGCCTTCCGGGCTGGATCGCCCAGTGGCACGAGATGATCAAGGAGCCGGGTTCCCGCATCGGCCGCCCGCGCCAGATCTACACGGGTGAGGTCCTCCGCGACTTCGTCCCGGTCGAGGCTCGCTGACCCTCGGACAAGACGAGCGAAAAGCGCCCCGCCCACCGATCCCCCCACGGGTCGGCGAGCGGGGCGCTTTCCATGTCCCGGTGCGGATTCCCCCCACGGGATCCGGGCCGGGCGTCTGACGCGCGGTCTGCCGGGGTACGTACGGGAGGGCCGCTCAAAGCTCCCCGAGCACGTGCCCCGGCCGCGCTTGCCTGGGACGTCCCCCAAGACATCCCATGAACGTCCCCCAAGACGTTCTTGGCATCGCCCACTTAGACTCGCGAACAGCCCAGATGGTTACCCCCCAATATCTGTGATCTAGATCTCTTTGTGAAGGTCCTGTGCGTCACACGTGGGTGAATTCACGTGAACCGCCGGAGTCGCAGGCTGTTGGATACGACGAAGACGGACGAAAAGGCCATGGCCAGGCCCGCGATCATCGGGTTGAGGAGGCCGGCCGCCGCGAGAGGGAGCGCGGCGAGGTTGTAGCCGAAGGCCCAGCCCAGGTTTCCCCGGATCGTCGCCAGGGTTCGCCGGGCCAGCCGGATGGCGTCCGCGGCGACCCGCAGGTCGCCCCGGACCAGGGTCAGGTCGCTCGCCTCGATGGCCGCGTCGGTGCCCGTCCCCATCGCGAGCCCGAGGTCGGCTCCGGCGAGCGCGGCGGCGTCGTTCACCCCGTCGCCCACCATCGCGACCGTACGGCCCTCGGCCCGTAGCCGTCGGATCACCTCGGCCTTCTCCTCGGGCAGGACCTCCGCGATCACCTCGTCGATGCCCACCTCGGCCGCCACGGCCTCCGCGACCGCCCGGTGGTCCCCGGTGAGCAGCACCGGCCGCAGGCCCAGGGCGCGCAGCCGGGCGACCGCCTCGGCGCTGGTGTCCTTGACGGTGTCGGCCACGGTCAGGGTGCCCCGGGCCACCCCGTCCCAGGCGACGTGGACGGCGCCGGGCTCGGTCGTCGCGGGCGCCTCGATCCCCTCGGCTTCGAGGAGGGCGGCGCGGCCGACGAGGACGAGCCGGCCGTCGACGGAGCCGCGCACGCCGAGTCCGGGCACGTTCTCGAAGGTCTTCGGGGTGGGGAGCTCCCCGCAGCGCTCGGCGGCGCCGGCGGCGATCGCGCGGGCGACCGGGTGCTCGGAGGAGTGCTCCAGGGCGCCCGCGAGCCGCAGCAGCTCGGTCTCGTCGGCGGAGTCGGTGCCGTACCGCCCGCCGTGCACGTGGACGCCGGTCAGCCGCATGCGGCCGGTGGTGACCGTCCCGGTCTTGTCGAGGACGACCGTGTCGACGCGACGGGTGGACTCCAGGACCTCGGGGCCCTTGATGAGGATGCCGAGCTGGGCGCCGCGCCCGGTGCCGACCATGAGGGCGGTCGGGGTCGCGAGGCCCAGGGCGCAGGGGCAGGCGATGATCAGGACGGCGACGGCGGCGGTGAAGGCCGCGGTGACGTCGCTCGTCACGAGGAGCCAGGTGACGAGGGTGGCGAGGGCGATGAGGATCACGACCGGGACGAAGACGGCGGAGATCCGGTCGGCGAGCCGCTGCACCTCGGCCTTGCCGCTCTGGGCGTCCTCGACGAGCTTGGCGATCCTGGCCAGCTGGGTGTCGGCGCCGACCCGGGTGGCCTCGACGACGAGGCGTCCCGAGACGTTGACGCAGCCGCCGGTGACGGCGGAGCCCGGGGTGACGTCCAGGGGGAGGGACTCGCCGGTGAGCAGGGAGGCGTCGACGGCGGAGGCGCCCTCGGCGACGGTGCCGTCGGTGGCGATCTTCTCCCCGGGACGTACGACGAAGAGGTCGCCGGTACGGAGCTCGCCGACGGGTACGCGCACCTCCCTGCCCTCCCTGAGGACGGCCACGTCCTTGGTGCCGAGCTCCATCAGGGCCCGCAGCGCGGTGCCCGCCTTCCGCTTGGCCCGGGCCTCCAGGTAGCGGCCGAGGAGGATGAAGGTGACGACCCCGGCGGCGACCTCCAGGTAGATCGAGGAGGAGGCGTGGGCGCGGTCGGCGGTGAGGTCGAAGCCGTGGCGCATGCCGGGCATGCCGGCGTCGCCGAGGAAGAGGGCCCAGAGGGACCAGCCGTAGGCGGCGAGGGTGCCGACCGAGACGAGGGTGTCCATGGTGGCGGCGCCGTGCCGGAGGTTGGTCCAGGCGGCCCGGTGGAAGGGCAGCCCGCCCCAGACGACGACGGGGGAGGCGAGGGTGAGCGAGAGCCACTGCCAGTTGTCGAACTGGAGCGAGGGGACCATGGCGAGCAGGACCACGGGCGCCGAGAGGAGCGCGGAGACGGTGAGTCGCTGCCGGAGGGAGGCGAGCTCGGGGTCCTCCTCGGCCTCCTCCGGCTCCTCCGGCTCCTCCGGCTCGGGCGGCAGTGGCTCCTCGGCGGTGTAGCCGGTCTTCACGACGGTGGCGATCAGCTCGTCGACGCCGACGTCCGGCGCGTGCTCGACGTGCGCCTTCTCCGTGGCGTAGTTGACGGTGGCGGTGACGCCGTCCATCCGGTTGAGCTTCTTCTCGACGCGGGCGGCGCAGGAGGCGCAGGTCATCCCGCCGATGGTCAGCTCGGTGACGGTGGTGCTTGGCATGTGCGGTTCCAAAGGGGAGCAGGGCCGTACCGGTAACGGTACGGCCCTGCCGGGCGCTCGTTCGGGGGAGGTCAGACCAGCTCGTAGCCGGCCTCGTCCACGGCGGCGGCGACGGCCTCGCGGTCGAGGGGGGCCTCGGAGACGACGGTGACCTCGCCGGTCTTGGCGACGGCCGTGACCGAGGAGACGCCGGGAATCGCGGAGATCTCGCCGGAGACCGCGCCCTCGCAGTGGCCGCAGGTCATGCCCTTGACCTGGTAGACGGTGGTGAGTTCGGTCTTCGTCTCTGCGGACATGGCGCTCTCCTCCTGGGTGGTTCGGGGCCTTACGATACCGAGACTATACCCCCAGGGGGTATGAGTCCAGTCTCCTCGGATCGCGGTGTGACCCGAATCCCGCCGGAGCCTATGGTAAATACCCGATATGTCGCATTCGGGGAGCACGCTCATCCTGATCATGGCGATCGCCGTCCTGGCGCCGCTGCTGGCCTACGCGGTGGGGCGCAGGCTCCCCGTCCCCCTCGTCATCTTCGAGATCCTGCTCGGCATCCTCATCGGCCCCGACGTCCTGGACTGGGCCCGGCCCGACGCGCTGATCGACGGGCTCTCCCAGCTCGGCCTCACCATGCTGATCTTCCTCGCCGGGTACGAGATCGAGTTCGGCAAGGTCCGCGGCGACACCCTCAGGCGCTCCGTGTGGGCCTGGGTGATCGCCCTCGGCCTCGGGCTCGGCACCGGCGTCCTGCTCGGCGGCGGCTACACCAAGGGCGTCTTCATCGGCGTCGCCCTGACCAGCACCGCGCTCGGCACCGTCCTGCCGGTGCTGCGGGACGCCGGCGACCTCCACGGGCGGTTCGGCTCGGTCGTCATGGCCTTCGGCGCGGTCGGCGAGTTCGGCCCGATCATCGCGATGGCGCTGCTCCTCAGCGGCCGGGGCGCCGCCGAGTCCACCGCCCTCCTCGCCGTCTTCGCCGCGCTCACGGCGGGGGCCGTCCTCTGGGCGCTGCGGCCCCGCCCGCCCTGGTTCTCGAAGGTCATCGCCAAGACCCTGCACAGCAGCGGTCAGTTCGCGGTCCGCTTCGTCTTCCTGCTGCTCGCCGTGATGCTCGGGGCGTCCACGGCGCTCGGGCTCGACGTGCTGCTCGGCGCCTTCTCGGCCGGACTCATCACCCGGCTCGTCCTGACCGGTGCCGCGCCGGACGCGGGGCCGCAGATCCTGGAGAAGGTCGAGGGCGTCGGCTTCGGCTTCCTCGTCCCGGTCTTCTTCGTCGTCACCGGGATCGAGTTCGACCTCGACTCGCTCCTCGGCGGGGGCAGGACCCTGCTCCTGCTGCCGGTCTTCCTGCTGCTCTTCCTGGTCGTGCGCGGCGGGCCGATCTGGTTCCTCGCCCCGCGCGACCTCGACCGCAAGGACCGGGGCGGGCTCGTCCTGTACGGCTCCACGGCGCTGCCGCTCGTCGTCGCCATCACCACCATCGGCGTGGACGACAAGGAGATGACGGCCGGCGAGGCGGCGGCGCTCGTCGGGGCGGGGATGCTCTCCGTCCTCGTCTTCCCGCTGCTCGCCATGAAGCTGCGGGCGCGCGAGGAGGACAGGGTGCCGTCCCCGGAGGCGGTCAGCGGTTCGGAAGCGTGGTGAGCGGCTCGCCGGTCAGTGGCGACAGGTAGCGCAGGAGTACGGTCTTCAGCTCGGTGATCGCCGCGTCCCGCCCGGCGCCCTCGGGGGCGGCGAGGATCAGCTGCAGGCCCCCCTTGAAGATCGCGAAGGTCATGTCGGCGATGCGGGTGCGGTCCTCGACGGACAGCTCGGGGGCGTAGTGGGCGATGACCTCCTGCACCCGGTTCAGCAGGTTGGCGTGCAGGGCGTCGTGCTCCTCGGCGATCCGGCCCGGCACGTCGGAGCCGTGCATCAGGGCGAGGAAGACCGGGTGCTCGCAGTTGAACGCGATCATCGGGTCGACGACGACGTCGAGCAGCTCGGGCAGCGGCAGGCCGAGGTTCGCCGGGGTGAACGCCTGGCCGTGGGCCTCCCGCATCTCGTTCAGGAGGCGCTCGCCGAGCTCGATCGCGATGGCCTCCTTGTTCGGGAAGTACTGGTAGAGCGTGCCGGGCGAGACGCTCGCCTCCCGGGCGATCGCGTTCGTGCTGGTCGCCGTGTAGCCGTACGCGCAGAAGACGTTCGCGGCGGCCTGGAGCAGCTGCGCGATGCGGCGCTCGCCGCGCGCCTGGCGGCGGCGCGGCTTCGGTTCTTCGGACACGTCTTCGGACATGGCTGTCCCCAGGTCTCCTCGACACACGTTTGACAAACACGAGAGGTCGCTCGCATTCTTGAGAAACGCGAGCGATCACTCGTGTTTGCCAGTCTATGGCAATGGGCGACCCATGCGACCTGCCGGGAAGCGTGTGCGCACGGGTCAGGTGAAGGGGACACCGGGGCATGGCCGAAGTCAAGAAAACAGCGTCCGGCGGGTCCGGCGGGTCCGGTGGGCCTGGTGGGCCCGGTGGGTCCGGCGGGGGATGGACGCGGTTCGTGACCGCCCACCCGCGCCTCACCCTCCTCGTGGCCCTCGTGCTCACCGCACTCGCCGTCCTCGCGGGCGGCGGGGTCGCCGACCGCATGGGCAGCGGCGGCTGGGAGGACCCGGCCGCCGAGTCCACGTACGCCACCAAGGCCCTGGAGCGGCAGTTCCCCGGTTCCCAGCCGAACGTGCTGCTGCTCGTCGACGCGGGAGGCGCCGGGACCGCCAAGGCCGGGGGCGCCGCGGCCGGCGGGACCGCCCTCGTCGACACCCCGGCCGTCGCCGCCGAGGCCCGGAAGCTCGCCGAGAAGCTCGACGCCGAGCCGGGCGTCGAAGGCGTCGGCTCCTACTGGTCCACCGGCTCGCCCGCCCTCCGCTCCGAGGACGGCGGCGGCCTCGCCGTCCGGCACGAGATGCAGACCGTCATCCAGGAGGACCTGCTGCGGGCCGAGCTCATCGCCCTGCCCGTCACCCTCGTCCTGCTCGTCATGGTCTTCGGCAGCGCCGTCGCCGCCCTGCTGCCGCTCGGCGTCGGCATCGTCGCCATCCTCGGCACCAACGCCGTCCTGCGCGGCATCACCGAGTTCACCGACGTCTCCGTCTTCGCACAGAACCTGACGACCGCCCTCGGACTCGGACTCGCCATCGACTACGCCCTGTTCGTCGTCCGCCGCTACCGCGAGGAGCTCGCCGCCGGCGCCGACACGTACACCGCCGTCCGCACCACGCTGCGCACGGCCGGGCGGACCGTGCTCTTCTCCGCCCTGACCGTCGCCGTCTCGCTCGCCGCGATGCTGGTCTTCCCGCAGTACTTCCTGCGCTCCTTCGCGTACGCCGGGATCGCCGTCGTCCTGCTCGCCGCCACCGCCGCCCTCACCCTGCTCCCGGCCGCCCTCGTGCTGCTCGGCGACCGGGTCAACGCCCTCGACCTGCGGCGCCTCCTCCGGCGCGGCGGGACGCCCGGGAAGGACGCCGAGGACAACGGCCGGGACGACGCCGGGGCCGGCTGGGGACGGGCCGCCGCTCTCGTGATGCGCCGGGCGCCCGTCTTCGCCGTCGTCACCACGGCCGGGCTCGTCCTCCTCGGGCTGCCCTTCCTGGGCGTGAAGTTCGGCACCGCCGACGACCGCCAGCTCCCCGTCACCGCCTCCTCCCGCGTCGTCCAGGACCAGCTGAGGGACGGCTTCCCCGGCAACCCGGGCGGCGGCATCACCGTCCTCGCCGAAGGGACGGCCACCCCCGCGCAGTACGCCGACTACCGCGAGGAGATCGCCGCCCTCGACGGCGTCGGCCGGGCCGAGGGGCCCGTCACCGCCGGCGGCGGCTCCGCCTACTTCACCGTGGTGCCCGAGGGCGAGACCGTCGGCGCCGACGCCCAGCGGGTCGTCGGGGAACTGCGTGCGACCGAGGCCCCGTTCGCGACCTCCGTCACCGGACCGGCCGCCGTCCTCGTCGACTCCAAGGACGCCATCGCCGACCGCCTGCCCTGGGCGGCCGGGATCATCGTCCTCGTCACCCTGCTCCTCGTCTTCCTGCTCACCGGCAGCGTCCTGATCCCCGTCCAGGCCGTCCTCCTCAACGCCCTCAGCCTCACGGCGATGTTCGGCGCCGTCGTCTGGGTCTTCCAGGAGGGCCACCTCGCCGGCTTCCTCGGCTTCACCTCCACCGGCGACATCGAGACCACCCTGCCCGTGCTCATGTTCTGCGTGGCCTTCGGACTCTCCATGGACTACGGGGTGTTCCTGCTCTCCCGCATCAAGGAGGAGTACGACGCCACCGGCGACCACGAGCACTCCGTCCGCTTCGGACTGCGCCACACCGGCGGCCTGATCACCGCCGCCGCCGTGATCCTCGCCGTCGTCATGGTCGCCATCGGCACCTCCCGCGTCACCAACACCAAGATGCTCGGACTCGGCGTCGCCCTCGCCGTCCTCATGGACGCGATGGTGGTCCGCAGCCTCCTCGTCCCCTCCGTGATGAAGCTGACCGGCCGCCTCACCTGGTGGGCACCGGGACCGCTGCGCCGCTTCCACGACCGCTTCGGCATCAGCGAGACGGACGCCCCGGCCGGTGCCGGTGCCGGTGCCGGCTCGGGCGAGAGCTCGGGCGAGAGAACGTACAGCGCCGTCCACTGACCCGGCCCGGGACGGTCCGGGGCGGCATGGTCGGGGACGGCCCGGCGCGACACAGCGGAACGCCGGGCTCCGGAGGGGGGATCCGGAGCCCGGCGTCGCCGGCGGGCGCGGCGGGGTCAGTCGCGGCGGGCCCGGTTGCCGGGGCGGCCGGCGACCCAGGCGCGGATCGTGTCCACGTACCAGTAGGGCTTGCCCGACTCCACGTGGTCGGGCGCCGGAAGCAGCCCGTGCTTCCGGTAGGAGCGGATGGTGTCGGGCTGCACTCGGATGTGTGCGGCGATGTCCTTGTACGACCAGAGCCTTCTGTCCGTCATGCCTGGTACCTCCCTGCGCGCCGCGCAGCGGCGGCGGGGGTGCCGTTCGGGGGCGCTGCGGGCGGGCGTCGGCGATCAAGAGATCAATCAGCCTGTGCCCGGTGAAACGGCCCTCCCGACAGGAGGAGAGCGGCTGTCGAACGCCTGTGACGCAAAGCCCGCGTAATGGAGACAAGCGTGACGCGGGAGGGAACTGTGTGACGGAAGTGGCACAGGCGCCCGTCGGTGTGTCCGCGTGCGTCACCCCTGGTCAGAGAGGTATGCGCCGGTCACACGCCGCACGAGCGGAGGAAGCGCCGGGTCCGCAGGGCGATCGGGTACGGGGCGTCCGGCTCGCACGGGTACATGTCCTGCTCGACGATCGCGAACAGGTCCACGCCCAGCGCCGACGCGGCGGCGAGCACCGGTTCGAGCGCGGGCACCCCGGACGGCGGCTCGCACATCACGCCCCGCGCCACCGCAGGACCGAACGGCACCCCCTCGGCCACCACCCCGGCCAGGACCTCCGGGTCGACCTGCTTGAGATGGAGGTAGCCGATCCGCTCCCCGTACGTCTCGATCAGCTTGACGCTGTCCCCGCCGGCGTACGCGTAGTGCCCGGTGTCCAGGCAGAGCGCGACCGCGTCCGGGTCGGTGGCGTCGAGGAAGCGCGTCACGCTCTCCTCGCCGTCGAGGTGGGTGTCGGCGTGCGGATGGACCACGATCCGCAGCCCGTACCGCTCGTGCACCTCCCGGCCCAGACGCTCCGTCAGCCGGGTCAGGTCCCGCCACTGCCCGGCGGTGAGCACGGGATCCTCCAGGACCTCGCCCGTCCGGTCGTCCCGCCAGAAGGAGGGGATGACGACCAGATGGGCCGCGCCCATGGCCTGCGCGAGGGCGGCGTTCTCGGCGACGTGCGCCCAGGTGCGGTCCCAGACGTCCGGGCCGTGGTGGAGCCCGGTGAAGACCGTCCCCGCCGAGACCCGCAGACCGCGCCGCGCGGTCTCCTCCGCGAGGACGGCCGGATCGGTGGGCAGATAGCCGTACGGCCCGAGTTCGATCCAGCCGTAGCCGGCGCCCGACACCTCGTCGAGGAAGCGCTGCCACGGCACCTGCCGGGGATCGTCGGGGAACCACACCCCCCAGGAGTCCGGGGCGGAACCGATCCGGATACGGGACGGCGAGGACGACGGTTGCGGCGACGGCTTCGTCATGCCTGCCACCTTGACCGCGGCCCGAGAGCAGCGTCAAGCGGTCGTCCGAATGTCCGGACATATCGTTGACACGCCTCCCGGCGGACGACTAGACCTGAGGACGGAGCGGAGCCGAGGGCGGCCCGACCGAGAGGTGGCGCGTGGAGACGGAGCCGTACGACCTGATCACCATGGGACGCCTCGGTGTGGACCTGTACCCGCTCCAGACCGGTGTCGGACTCGACCGCGTCGACACCTTCCGCAAGTTCCTCGGCGGCTCCCCGGCCAACGTGGCCGTCGCCGCCGCCCGCCTCGGCCGCCGCACCGCGCTGATCTCCCGCACCGGCGCCGACCCCTTCGGCACCTATCTGCGCCGTGAGCTCAAGGGCTTCGCCGTGGACGACCGCTGGGTGACCGAGGTCGACGCGTACCCCACCCCCGTCACCTTCTGCGCGCTCTTCCCGCCCGACGACTTCCCGCTGTACTTCTACCGCCGCCCCCAGGCCCCCGACCTGGAGATCCGGCCGCACGAGCTGGACCTCGACGCGATCCGCGCCGCCCGGGTCTTCTGGGCCACCGGCACCGGCCTGTCCGCCGAACCCAGCCGCACCGCGACCCTGGAGGCGCTGCGCGCCCGCTCCGGCCGGGAGGTGACGGTCCTCGACCTGGACTGGCGGCCGATGTTCTGGACGGACCCGGCGGCGGCCCGCCCGTACTACACGGAGGCGCTGCGGCACGCGACCGTCGCCGTCGGCAACCTCGACGAGTGCGAGGTCGCCACGGGGGAGCGGGAGCCGGAGGCCGCCGCCCGCGCCCTCCTCGCGACCGGCGCGGTCCGGCTCGCCGTCGTCAAGCAGGGCCCCGCGGGCGTCCTCGCGCTCGCCGCCGACGGGACCCGCGCCGAGGTGCCGCCGCTGCCGGTCGAGGTCGTCAACGGTCTTGGCGCGGGCGACGCGTTCGGCGGGGCGCTCGTCGACGGCCTGCTCGCGGGACGGGACCTCGGCACGGTCCTGCGCCGTGCCAACGCCGCCGGCGCGATCGTCGCGGGCCGCCTCGCCTGCGCGCCCGCGATGCCGGACGCCACGGAGATCGCGGAAGCCCTCGCGGCGGGCAACGGCACCCTGCCGGAAGCCTCCGCGGCGGGCCGTGGCGTCTCGCCGGGCGCCTCCGTGCCGGGCCGCGGCGTCTCGCCGGGCGCCTCCGTGCCGGGCCGTGGCGTCTCGCCGGACGGTCCCGCGCCCGGCCGCGGCGCCCTGCCGGAACCGGGGTAGGGATCCGCCATGCACACGAGTCTCCACCTCCCCGCCGGGACCGCCGCCCGCGGCCCCTACGCCGTCTCCATCGACCCCGAGCGGGCCGGATGGGCGTACTCCGCCCTCCGCGTCCTCGCCCTCGGACCGGGGGAGATCCACTCCTTCGAGAGCGGGGATTGCGAATGGGTCGTGCTTCCCCTCTCCGGTGCCTGTAGCGTGCGCGTCGACGGCGAGATCCTCGAACTCCTGGGCCGCACGAGCGTGTTCGAAGGGGTGACCGACTTCGCCTACGTACCGCGCGACGCCCACGCCCAGATCGCCTCCGGCGCGGGAGGCCGCTTCGCTTTGGCAGGAGCGAAGTGCGAGCGACGACTCCCCGCCCGCTACGGCCCCGCGCCGGAGGTTCCCGTCGAGACCCGGGGCAGCGGCAACCGCACCCGCCGCGTGCGGAACTTCGCCTCGGCGGACGCCTTCGCCTGCGACCGGCTGATCGCCGTCGAGGTCGTCACTCCCGGCGGGAACTGGTCCTCCTACCCGCCGCACAAGCACGACGAGCACCGCCCGGGCGCCGAGTCCGTCCTCGAGGAGATCTACTACTACGAGGTCCAGGGCCCGCACGGGTGCGCCTACCAGCGGATCTCGCCCTCCCGACCCGGCGGCGCCGACCTCCTCGCCGAGGTCGGGAGCGGCGACGCGGTCCTCGTCCCCGACGGTTGGCACGGGCCCTCGATCGCCCAGCCGGGGCACGACCTCTACTACCTCAACGTCATGGCGGGTCCCGGACCCGAAAGGGAGTGGAAGATCTGCTTCCACCCGGACCACACGGAGGGATACGCATGAGGCTCACCGTCGCGCAGGCCCTCGTCCGCTTCCTCGCCGCCCAGTACACCGAGCGCGACGGCGTCCGGCAGCGGCTCATCACCGCCACCTGGGGCATCTTCGGCCACGGGAACGTCGCCGGCATCGGCCAGGCGCTGGTCGAAGAGCAGCACATGCCCTTCCACCAGGGCCGCAACGAGCAGGCCATGGTGCACGCCGCCGTCGGCTACGCCCGCCAGAGGAACCGGCTCTCCGCGCACGCCGTCACCACCTCCATCGGCCCCGGCGCCACCAACCTCGTCACCGGCGCCGCCCTCGCCACGATCAACCACCTCCCGGTCCTCCTCCTGCCCGGCGACACCTTCGCCGGCCGCCCCGCCGACCCCGTCCTCCAGCAGCTCCAACTGCCCCACGCCGGCGACGTGTCCGTCAACGACTGCCTCCGCCCGGTGTCGCGCTACTTCGACCGGGTCACCCGCCCCGAGGCCCTGATCCCGGCCGCCCTCGCCTGCGCCCGGGTCCTCGCCGACCCCGTCGAGACCGGCGCCGTGACCCTCGCCCTGCCCCAGGACGTGCAGGCCGAGGCGTACGACTGGCCGGAGGAGTTCTTCGCCGAGCGGATCTGGCGCGTCCGCCGCCCCCGCCCCGCCACGGAGGAACTCGACGCCGCCGTCCGGGCCGTGAAGGCCGCGAAACGACCGCTGATCATCGCGGGCGGCGGCGTGAAGCACAGCGGCGCCGAGGACGCGCTGCGCGAGCTGGCCGAGCGCACCGGCCTGCCCGTCGCCACCACCCAGGCCGGCAAGGGCGTCCTCCCGTACGACCACTGGTGCGAGGTCGGCGGCATCGGCCACACCGGCACCGACACCGCCAACGTCCTCGCCCGCACCGCCGACCTGGTCATCGGCGTCGGCACCCGCCTCACCGACTTCACCACCGCGTCCGGCACGCTCTTCCGCCCCGACACGCCGTTCCTCAACCTCAACATCGCCGGATTCGACGCCCACAAGCAGGCCGCGCTGCCCCTCGTCGCCGACGCCCGCGAGGGCCTCACCGCCCTCACCGAGGCGCTCGGCGGCCACCGGCGGAGCCGGGCCGAGTGGCACCGCTCGAAGGCCGCCTGGCAGGAACGGACCGACGCCGCGTACGCCGTCCCCGACGAGGACGCCCGCCCCACCCAGACCCAGGTCCTCGGCGTACTCGACACTCTGGTCGACACCGGCGACATCCTGATCAACGCCGCCGGCTCGCTCCCCGGCGACCTCCACAAGCTCTGGCGGACCCGCTCCACGGACCAGTACCACGTCGAGTACGGCTACTCCTGCATGGGATACGAGATCCCCGCCGCGATCGGCGTCCTCCTCGCCGCACCCGGCCGACCCGTCTGGGCGCTCGTCGGAGACGGTACGTACTTGATGAATCCCACCGAAATCGTCACCGCCGTCCAGGAGAGGCTGCCGCTGAAGCTGGTGATCCTGCAGAACCACGGGTACGCCTCCATCGGCGGGCTCTCCGAGGCCGTCGGCGCCGAGCGGTACGGCACCGACTACCGCCACCGCGCGGACGACGGCGGCTTCACCGGACCGCCGCTCCCCGTCGACCTCGGTGCCAACGCCGCCTCCCTCGGCATGCGGGTCCTGCGCCCGCGCACCGTGCGTGACCTGCGGGAAGCCCTCGCGGACGCGCGGGCGGCCACGGATCCCACATGTGTCTACGTCGAGACCGAAACGGCAGACAGTGTGTCGGGCCCGCCCCCGGCCCAGGCGTGGTGGGATGTGCCCGTGGCCGAGACGTCGACCCGCCCGTCGGCGGTCAAGGCCCGCGAGGAGTACGACCGGCACGTCACCGCCCGACGCCGCCATCTCTGAAGGAGTAACTCGTCATGACGAAGACCGTCCACCACTGGATCGGTGGCAAGACCGTCGAGGGCACGTCGGGGAACTGGGGCCCGGTCACCGACCCGGCCACCGGCGCCGTCACCACCAAGGTCGCGCTCGCCTCCGTCGACGAGGTCGACGCCGCCGTCGCCGCCGCGAAGGACGCCTTCGCGACCTGGGGCACCTCCTCGCTCGCCCAGCGCACCACGATCCTCTTCAAGTTCCGTGCGCTGCTCGACGCCAACCGCGACGCGATCGCCGAGCTGATCGTCGCCGAGCACGGCAAGGTCCACTCCGACGCCCTCGGCGAGGTCGCCCGCGGCCTGGAGATCGTCGACCTGGCCTGCGGCATCACCACCCAGCTCAAGGGCGAGCTGTCCACCCAGGTCTCGAACCGCGTGGACGTGGCGTCGATCCGCCAGCCCGTCGGCGTCGTCGCCGGCATCACCCCGTTCAACTTCCCGGCCATGGTGCCGATGTGGATGTTCCCGATCGCCATCGCGACCGGCAACACCTTCATCCTCAAGCCGAGCGAGAAGGACCCCTCGCCGTCCCTGAAGATCGCCGAGCTGCTCGCCGAGGCGGGCCTGCCGGACGGCGTGTTCAACGTCGTGCACGGCGACAAGGTGGCCGTCGACCGTCTCCTGGAGCACCCGGACGTCTCCGCGGTCTCCTTCGTCGGCTCGACCCCGATCGCCCGCTACATCCACACCACCGCCTCCGCCAACGGCAAGCGCGTCCAGGCGCTCGGCGGCGCGAAGAACCACATGCTGGTCCTCCCGGACGCCGACCTCGACGCGGCGGCCGACGCGGCCGTCTCCGCGGCCTACGGCTCGGCCGGCGAGCGCTGCATGGCGATCTCCGCGGTCGTCGCCGTCGGAGCGATCGGCGACGAGCTCGTCCAGAAGATCCGCGAGCGCGCCGAGAAGATCAAGATCGGCCCCGGCAACGACCCGACCTCCGAGATGGGCCCGCTCATCACGGCCGTCCACCGCGACAAGGTCGCCTCGTACGTCCACGGCGCGGCGGACGAGGGCTGCGAGGTCGTCCTGGACGGCACCGGCTACACCGTCGACGGCTACGAGGACGGCCACTGGATCGGCCTGTCCCTCCTTGACCACGTGCCGACCTCGGCCAAGGCCTACCAGGACGAGATCTTCGGCCCGGTGCTGTGCGTGCTGCGCGCCGAGACGTACGAGGAGGGCCTCGCCCTCATCAACGCCTCGCCGTTCGGCAACGGCACCGCGATCTTCACCCGTGACGGCGGCGCAGCCCGCCGCTTCCAGCTGGAGGTCCAGGCCGGCATGGTCGGCGTGAACGTGCCGATCCCGGTGCCGGTGGGCTACCACTCCTTCGGCGGCTGGAAGGACTCGCTCTTCGGCGACCACCACATCTACGGCAACGACGGCGTGCACTTCTACACCCGCGGCAAGGTCGTCACCACTCGCTGGCCCGACCCGTCCGAGGCCCCCGCGGGCGTCGACCTGGGCTTCCCGCGCAACCACTGATCAGCAGTCCTGACGTCCCGGCCCGTACGGCATCCGCCGTGCGGGCCGATCGTTTCCGCCATCCGACTACAGTGCGTGCCCGCCAGGACGCGTCGGCGTCGCTTTCGGTTACGCATCCCCCGCGGATGCACGTTCACGAATCGAAAGGATCATCGATGATGAGTCGTCGTCAGAAGGCCGGCACGCGGACCGGATCGAGGACCGTGGCGGCCGCCCTGCTCGTCCTGGGCGGTGTGGTCGGCCTGGCCGGCCCGGTGCAGGCCGAGCCGGCCGCGAAGGTTCCGACCTGTCTCGGCAAGCCGGCCACCATCGTGATCACGACCCCGGGAGTGACCACCAACGGCACGAGCGGCGCGGACGTGATCATCGGGACCACGGGGGCGGACATCATCAACGGCCTCGGCGGCAACGACCGCGTGTGCGGCCTCGGCGGCGACGACCAGATCAACGGCGGTCTCGGCAACGACCAGATCGACGGCGGCGCGGGCAACGACAGGCTGGCCGGCGACACCCGCAACCTGTCGGGCAACGCGGAGGACGCCGCCGGCAACGACACCCTCACCGGTGGAGACGGCAACGACGTCATGGTCGGCGACAACTGGGCCACCGGCGGCGACGCGAGCGGAGGCGGCAACGACAAGCTGTACGGCGGAGTCGGCAACGACGTCATGGTCGGCGACAGCCTCGGCAACAACGCCACCGGCGGCGGCCGCGACCTCCTGGACGGCGGGGACGCGGACGACGACATGGTCGGCGACTCGCGCGCCACGGCCGGCGACGCGGACGGCGCGGGCGACGACACCCTGCTGGGCGGGGGCGGCTTCACCGACTTCATGATCGGTGACTCCGACGCCACCGGGAACGCCAGCGGCGACGGCGGCGACGACACCCTGAACGGCGGCGTCGACGGCGGTCTGCAGATCGGCGACCACAACATCCGTTCCGCGAGCGGCGGTTACGCGAGCGGATCGGGCCGCGACCACATCATCGGCGGCACCGGCGCGGAGATCCTCGTCGGCGAGAGCTCGGTCGTCGACGCCGGCATCACGTCCGCCAGCGACGACAAGATCGAGGGCGGCGGCGGAAACGACTCGATCTTCGGCGACAACGCGGACTTCGACATCGCCGTCACGGTCGGCACGGCCGGCGGCCGCGACGACCTCTTCGGCGGCGACGGTGCCGACCGCATCCACGCGGGCCCCGGCAACGACTCCCTCGACGGCGGCGCCGGCGGCCCCGACGTCTGCGACGGCGAGACCGGCACGGACACGGCCACGGCGAGCTGCGAGACCACCCCGAACGTGCCGTAGCGGCCCGACGTCCGGAAATCCGGTGGCCCCCGGGGCGCGTACCGACCCGCCCCGGGGGGCCTTCCCCGTGTCAGCCGCCCTCGGCGCCCTCGGCGAACGTCCAGCCGAGCATCGCGAACACCCCTTCGTCCGCCGCGCCCGCCGACCGGTACGTGGCGAGCGCCGGCTCGTTGTCCGTGTCCACCGGCACCCACGCGCCCCGACAGCCGCGCGCACGCGCCTCCGCCACCAGCGCCTCCGTCAGCGCCCGTCCGATCCCGCGCCGCCGGTGGGACTCGTCCACAGCCAGCTCGTACAGGCACATCTCCGCGCCCTTGTCGGGGTGCAGCATCTCGATCCCGGAGACGAACCCGGCCGGGAAGCCGTCCTCCGCGTACGCGATCAGCATGAGGTGGCCCGGCGCCGCCAGGAAGCGGACCGTCCATTCCTCCCGGGGCGGGCCGTCGTACAGGTGCCCCGCCGCCAGCAGTTCGGCCACCGTCGTCGCCCGCCGGATCTCCATGCCGCCTCCCCGTGCCCACGCGCGTGCCGTCCGCGTACCGCGCCTGCTGTACGCGGACCGTACTGCGTACGACCTGAGGAGGCCGCCGATTTCCGTCCGTGGTCAACCGCGCCCCGAGCAGGCGCCACCTAGGCTCGACCCATGCGACTCCGACTTCCCCGGTGGGCCGCGGCCGGTGCCGCGCTCGCCGTCCTCGCGGGTGCCGGCACGTGGACCGCCGTCGCCCAGGACGATCCACCGCCCGTGCACCGCGCGGACCGGATGCTCGACGTCGACGGGGTACGGCTCGACACCTCGTACTTCACCGGCGCGGGCGACGGCCGGCGCCCCGCCGTGCTCCTCGGCCACGGCTTCGGCGGGTCCAAGGACGACGTCCGCGCCCAGGCCGAGGGCCTCGCCCGCGACGGGTACGCCGTCCTCACCTGGTCCGCACGCGGCTTCGGCGCCTCCACCGGCGAGATCGGCCTCAACGACCCCGACCACGAGGTCAAGGACGTCTCGAAGCTGATCGACTGGCTCGCCGCCCGCCCCGAGGTCCTCCTCGACAAGCCCGGCGACCCGCGCGTCGGCGTCACCGGCGCCTCCTACGGCGGCGCGATCTCCCTGCTCGCCGCAGGACACGACCCGCGCGTCGACGCGATCGCCCCCCAGATCACCTACTGGAACCTCGCCGACGCCCTCTTCCCGAACGGCGTCTTCAAGAAGCTCTGGGCCGGGATCTTCTTCTCCACGGGCAACACCGGCGAGCGCCCCGGCTCACCGGCCGAGGGCGACTCCTGCGGCCGGTTCACCGCCGAACTGTGCTCCCTCTACCGGCGCGTCGCCGTCTCCGGGAAGCCCGACGCCGCCGCCCGCGCCCTTCTCGAAGCCCGCAGCCCCTCCGCCGTCGGCGCGCACGTCAAGGTGCCCGCGCTCCTCGTCCAGGGCCAGTCCGACTCGCTCTTCACCCTCGCCCAGTCCGACGCCACGGCCCGCACCCTCACGGCCAACGGCGCCCCCGTCGCCGTCGACTGGATCGCCGGCGGCCACGACGGCGGAGACCGCGAGACCGAACGCGTCGAACACCGCATCACCACCTGGTTCGACCGCTGGCTGAAGCACGACACCTCCGTCGACACCGGCCCCGCCTTCCGCGTCAGCCGCACCGGCGGCGTCGACTCCACCGACGGGCAGGCCACCCTGCGCGCCGCGACCGCCGACCGCTATCCGGGCCTCACCTCCGGCACCACGAGCCTCGCCCTCGGCGGGCCGCCGCAGACCTTCACCAACCCGCCGGGCGCCGCACCGCCCGCCGTGTCGGCCGTCCCCGGCCTCGGCGGCGGACTCTCCGGGCTCTCCTCCCTCGGCGTCGGCCTCTCCCTCGACTTCCCCGGGCAGCACGCCCGGTTCGACGCGAAGCCACAGGCCGAGGCCCTGCGGATCACCGGCACGCCGACCGTCCGCGTCAAGGTCACCTCCACCGCCGCCGACGGCTCCGCCGTCCTCTTCGCCAAGGTGTACGACGTGGGGCCCGACGGACGGCAGCAGGTGCTGCCCGCCCAGCTCGTCACCCCCGTCCGCGTCGAGGACGCCAAGGCCGGCCGCCTCCTCACCCTGACGCTGCCCGCGATCGACCACGAGGTGGAGGCCGGGCACCGGCTGCGGCTCGTCGTCGCCGCCACCGACCTCGGCTACGCCTCCCCGGCAATCCCCGCCGGCTACACCGTCGCCGTCGAGGGCCCGCTCACCGTCCCCACCGCGCCCGGCCTCTCCACCCAGGCCGCCGCCCTGCCCTGGTGGGTGTGGGGCCTGCCGCTCCTCGGCCTCGCCGGCGCCGCCGCCCTGCTGCTCACAGCCCGCCGCAAGGCCGCCGCCCCCGCGCCCGATCCCGAACTCGCCGCCGTACCCCTCCAGATCACCGGCCTGTCGAAGAAGTACAAGGGCGGCGACAGGTACTCCGTCCGGGACCTGTCCTTCCGTGTCGAACAGGGCCAGGTCCTCGGCCTCCTCGGCCCGAACGGCGCCGGCAAGACCACCACCCTGCGCATGCTGATGGGCCTCATCACCCCCGACGAGGGCGAGATCCGGGTCTTCGGCCAGGCCATCAGGCCCGGCGCCCCCGTCCTCTCCCGCGTCGGCGCCTTCGTCGAGGGCGCGGGCTTCCTGCCGCACCTGTCGGGCCGGGAGAACCTGGACCTGTACTGGAAGGCCACCGGCCGCCCCGCCGAGGACGCCCACGTCGACGAGGCCCTGCGGATCGCGAACCTGGGCGGCGCCCTCGAACGCGCCGTCCGCACCTACTCGCAGGGCATGCGGCAGCGCCTCGCCCTCGCCCAGGCCATGCTCGGCCTGCCCGACCTGCTGATCCTCGACGAACCGACCAACGGGCTCGACCCGCCGCAGATCCGCGAGATGCGCGAGGTGATGATCCGGTACGCGGCCGGCGGCCGGACCGTCATCGTCTCCAGCCACCTCCTCGCGGAGGTCGAACAGTCCTGCACCCATCTGGTCGTCATGGACCGGGGGCAGCTCGTGCAGGCCGGACCGACCGCAGAGATCACCGGCTCCGGCGACACCCTGCTCGTCACCCTCGGGGGGACCGTCACCGACGCCCTGGTCGAGAAGATCGGCACCCTGCCCGGCGTCGGCTCCGCCGCCCGCACCGACGGCGGGCTCCTGGTCCGCCTCGACGGCACCGACCCGACCGCCCTCATCGGCGAACTCGTCCGCCTGGACGTGCCGCTGACCGGGGTCGGCCCCCACCGGCGTCTGGAAGACGCGTTCCTGACCCTGATCGGAGGAGCCGCGTGACCGCCACCGCACCCGCATCCACAAGCGCCCCCGGCTACCGGCCCGGACGCACCCTGCCCCTGCGCGTCGAAGCCCTCCGCCAGTGGAAGCGCCGACGGACCCTGGTCATGGGCGGCATCCTCGTCGCCCTGCCGTTCGTCCTCATCGCCGCCTTCGCGATCGGCGGCCCCGGGAACGGTGACCGCAACGGCCGCATCACCCTGATGGACACGGCGACGGCCTCCGGTGCCAACTTCGCCGCGACCTGCCTCTTCGTCTCGGCCGGTTTCCTCCTCGTCATCCCGGTGGCGCTGTTCTGCGGGGACACGGTCGCCTCCGAGGCCAGCTGGTCCTCCCTGCGGTATCTGCTCGCCGCACCCGTCCCGCGCTCCCGGCTCCTCGCCTCCAAACTGGCGGTCGCCCTCGGCTACAGCGCCGCCGCGATGCTCCTCCTCCCGCTCGTGGCCCTGGCGGCGGGCACGGTCGCCTACGGCTGGGGACCGCTCCAGCTGCCGACGGGCGGCTCGGTGCCCGCCGGGGACGCCCTGCTCAGGCTCGGGATCGCCGTCGCCTTCGTCTTCGCCTCCCAACTCGTCACCGCGGGCCTCGCCTTCTGGCTGTCCACCCGCACCGACGCCCCGCTCGGCGCGGTCGGCGGCGCCGTCGGCCTGACCATCGTCGGCAACGTCCTGGACGCCGTCACCGCGCTCGGCGACTGGCGCGACTTCCTGCCCGCGCACTGGCAGTTCGCCTGGATCGACGCGCTCCAGCCCCAGCTGGAGTGGGGCGGCATGGTGAAGGGCACGGCGATCTCCGTGACGTACGCCCTGGTCCTCTTCGCGCTCGCCTTCCGCGGCTTCGCCCGCAAGGACATCGTGTCGTAGCAGCCCCTACAACCACCCCCTCCGAGCCGCTTCCGCGCCCGCGCGGAAGCGGCTCGTCGTGCCGAGGGCCGCCATCAGCTCGCCCACCCTGCGGCTGTACGTCCGCGCGGACATGCCGAGCCGGGCGGCCGCCGTCTCGTCCGTGACCCCCGACAGGAGGGCGTCGAGCACCGGGCGCAGCTGGGGCGGCAGATCGCGCGGCGGCGGTGGGGGCGGCGTCGCGTACGTCAGCTCCTCGGCCGCCGCCCAGCAGGCGCGATGGGCCCGGACGAGGGCCTGCACCACCACCGGGTCGCGGACGAGCAGCAGCCCGTTGTACAGCAGCTCCAGATCGAGCGGGAGCGCGGCGACCGTCCGGTCGACGACGATCATCTTGAACGGGATGGCCTCCGCGAGGCGGGCCCGGCCGGGGATCCGGAGCCCCCCTTCGATCCGGGGCAGCGCATGCCGCGGGACGATCCGTCTGACCTCCTCGGCCCGCTCCGCCGCGGCCCGCATGCACGCTCCCGCCAGCTCCAGGAACGGCTCGGGGATCGCGCAGCCCGCGGACGCGACCGGGTCGTCGAAGGTCAGCAACTCGTGCCGGGTGGAGGCGGCCAGTCCGGCGAGTGCGGCGCTGATGCGCCGCGCGCCCCGGACCGGCCGCCCGGCGGGCCGCTGTCCCTCGGTCGCGGCCCGGTTCATCGCCGAACGGGCGAGCATCACGGAGCCCGCGCTCTCTGCCACCGCTGACCACCCCCGCCCGATCGATGTCCACTCCATGTACGCATGTGACTGCACACGGTGACAACCCCTGTTGAGAAGGATGGCGAATCCATGCCATCCCGTATCACCCGTGTCGCCGTTGCCGCATCGAGATCCATCCGCAACTCCTTCGACTGCTCCTCGCGGGCCTCTCGTTCGTCACATTCACAAGCGCCTTGCGAACAAGTGCCTTGCGAAGAGGGGGGAAATGAGATGGAACAGAACGACGAGAGGCGGGCCCGGCACCGCGGGGTCCGCCTGACGGCCGTCGTCGCGGCTCTGCTCGCGACCGGACTCGCCGTCGGCGGCTGCGGCGCGGGCGGCGAACGCTCCAGCGCCGACAGGGGAGCCAGGAGCGGCGGCCGGACCGCCCCCGCCGTCCCCGACGGAGGGAACGCCGCGCCCCGCGAGGGCGAGCAGCGTTCGCCGGCGCCCGCCCCCGACTACCTGTCCACCTTCGCGCTCGACGTGGACACCGCCTCGTACGGCTATGCCCGCCGCGCCCTCGCCGAGGGGCGGCTGCCCGACCCGGCGACCGTGCGCCCCGAGGAGTTCGTCAACAGCTTCCGCCCCGACTACCCGCGCCCGTCGGACAACGGCTTCGGCGTGACCGTCGACGGGGCGCGAGCCGGGCGGGACGGCTGGTCCCTGGTCCGGGTCGGGCTCGCCACCCGGGGCGCGGACCGGAAGGCCGAACGCCCGCCCGCCGCCCTCACCTTCGTCGTCGACGTCTCCGGCTCGATGGACGAGCCGGGCCGGCTCGACCTGGTCAAGGAGTCCCTCGGGCTGCTCGCCGACCAGCTGCGCGACGACGACTCGATCGCGCTCGTCACCTTCAGCGACGAGGCCGAGACCCGGCTGCCCATGACCCGCGTCGGGGACGCCCGCGGCCGGATCCACGAGGTCGTCGACGCGCTCGCGACGAGCTCCTCCACCAATGTGGAGGCGGGCGTCCGCACCGGCTACGACACCGCGGTCGAGGGCTACCGCAAGGGCGCCACCAACCGGGTGGTGCTGCTCTCCGACGCGCTCGCCAACACCGGTGACACCGAGGCCGAGTCGATCCTCGCGCGCATCGACGAGGAGCGCAGGGAGTACGGGGTCACGCTCTTCGGCGTCGGCGTCGGCAGCGAGTACGGCGACGACTTCATGGAGAGGCTCGCCGACAAGGGCGACGGGCAGACGACGTACGTCGCCAACTCGGCGCAGGCCCGCAAGGTCTTCGTCGACCAGCTGCCGACCCACGTCGAGCTGCGCGCCCGCGACGCCAAGGCGCAGGTCGCCTTCGACCGGCGGACCGTCGAGAAGTTCCGGCTCATCAGGTACGAGAACCGGGAGGTCGCCGACGAGGACTTCCGGAACGACCGGGTGGACGGCGGCGAGATCGGCGCCGGCCACACCGTCACCGCGCTCTACGCCGTGAAGACCAGGTCCGGGGCGAGCGGTCCGGTCGCCACCGCCACGGTCCGCTGGCTCGACCCGCGGACCCGGGCCCCGCACGAGCGCTCCGGCACGGTCGGGACGGCCGCGCTGACCGGCGACATCTGGGCCGACGGGCACGACAGTCTGCAACTGACCGCGATCGCGGCCTACTTCGCGGACGCCCTGCGCGGCGGCGACCTGCCGGGTGCCCCGAGCCTGCGGGACCTCACGAACCGCGCCGGGGCGATCGCCGACCGCTCGGGCTCGGCGGTGGTCCGGGAGCTCGCCGACGCCATCCGCCGGGCCTCCGGGCTGCTGCCTCCCCGGGAGGGCGAGAACCCTTCCGGGGAGGGCGAGTCGAGGCCGGGTGACCCGTACAGCTGACGCGCGCGGCGGGCAGCGGGCCACAATGGCCGCATGGCCACCCTGCTGCTCGCCCTCGCCGTCGGAAGCACCGGGCTCTACGCCGGTTTCCTGCTGATCTTCCAGACCGGGATCATGCCCGCGCTCGCCCGTCTGACGGACCCGGAGTTCGTCACGGCGATGCGCCGGATCAACGAGTACGTGCCGAGGGCCGTGTTCCTCACGGTCTTCCTCGGCGTGATCGCCTTCCCCGCCGCCGCGTTCTTCGTCCCGCAGGACGGGCGGACGGACACGCAGAAGTGGCTCGTCCTCGCGGGGCTGGTCTGTGCGGCCCTCAACCACCTGGTGACCATCGGCGGGAACGTCCCGCTCAACACGGCCCTCGCCGCCTCGGAGGACGAGCCCGCGGCGGTCCGGGCCGCCTTCGAGAAGCGCTGGAACGGCTTCCACCGCGTGCGTACGGCCCTGATCACCCTCGCGTTCGGGCTGCTCACCGCCGCCGCCGTGCTGTAGGGACACGGGGAGCCCTGCTGTAGGGAGCCGGGGAGCCGGGCCGTAGGACCCCTGGAGAACCGTACCTACGCGCCGGTTTCTGGCGTGAACTCGCGGGTCGAGGGGCCTTCGGCATCCGCAGGGACCCTACGAAACCATACCCCCCAGGCCTGAAACAGTCTTTCGGCATGCACAAGATCTCCGCCACTGACGAAAACCTGACGCCCAGAAATCCTGACAAAGGGGGTGAATCACCACGATATCCGGGGGTGTCATTCCGTACCCTCCGGTTTCTTATTGACATGCCTACGGGGGTCTTTTCTAATCAAGCGAGAGTCATCCCGCGCACAGACACCGCACAGGCATGGAGGGGGCAAGGTGGACGTCCGGATCCTGGGGGGACTGTCGGTCCGTGAGAACGGGGTCTCGATCACCCCGACGGCGGCCGCGCCCCGGCAGCTGCTCGCCCTGCTCACCGCCAGCGCCGACCAGGTCGTCCCCGTGACGGTCCTGACCGAGGAACTGTGGCCGTCCGGCGCGCCGCGCGGCGCCCGCGCCGAACTCCAGGCGCACATAGCCGAGCTGCGGAGCCTCATCGCGGGCGCCCTGCGCGACACCGAGCCGGCGGAGCCGCACCCCGGCTGGTCGGACCGGCGCACCGCCGACGCGATCCTCGTCTCCCAGCCCGGCGGCTACCGGCTCGACACCGGCGGCGGCCCCAACGACGTCTGGCAGTTCGAGCGCGCGGCCGGCGCCGGCTACCGGGCCATGGAGGCCGGCGACCTGTCCCGCGCCGCACTCCGCCTCGGCGAGGCCCTCGCCCTCTGGCGCGGCGAACCCTACGCGGGCGTGGCCGCGGGCCCCCGGCTCCGCAGGGAGATCGAGCGCCTCGAAACCTCCCGGCTCAGCGTCCTCGACCAGTGGCTGGAAGCACAGCTGGGCCTCGGCCGGCACGCCGAACTCGTCTCCGAACTCACCGGACTCGTCGCCCGCTACCGCACCAACGAGCCCCTCCACGCCCACCTCATGGTCGCCCTCCTCCGCTGCGGACAGCCCGACGAGGCCCTCGTCGTGTACGAGCGGCTGCGCGTGACCCTCAAGAGCGAGAGCGGCATGGAACCCTCGGCGCGGCTCCGCCGCCTCCAGCGCTCGGTCCTCGCCGCGCGGGAGACGGCCGGCCGCTCCGCGTACGGCCTCCGCATCCCCGCGCAGTACAGCCCCGCGCAGTACGGCACCACCCGGCCGGCCCCCGCCCCGTACGTCCCCGACCGGTACGGCACGGCCCCGTACGGCCCCGCGCGCACCCGGCTCGTCCCGGCGGGCTCCGTCGGCTGACCGCCCGGCGGGCTCCGCCCGACGGCGACCTGACGGGACGACAGCACCGCCACGGGGAATGAAGTGCGGCAACTCACCGTTGACCGACTCCCGAAGCCGAATTATTTTCGGCGAGCAGTACGGGTTTCCTCCCAGGTGCCCGATTTATCGCTCAACTACGGGGGCAGGGGCCATGACGTTGGACGGCGCGGACGGAGCCGGTGGTGCCGACGCGCTGCTCACGGTCCTCGAACTGCTCGCCGGGCAGGCCCCGCCCGCCCGCTTCGACACCCTCCTCGACGAGGCCCGGCGGACCGGCCTGACCGGCGCGGAACTCCACCGCCTGGAGCGGGCCGTGGACCTCGCCGGCGAGGT
>NZ_MWIG01000338.1:0-6027 GCF_002156145.1 Streptomyces sp. NRRL B-24572
TCTGGTCGGGGCGCAGATAGACGCGCTCGACCTTGTCGGCGGGGATCCCGGCCTTGGCGAGGGCCTTGAGGAGCAGGTACTCGACGGTGCCGCCCTTGTTGACGGCGACCTTGCGGCCGACGAGGTCCCGGACGGAGGTGATCTCCGAACCCTCGCGGACGAGGATGCCCTCGCCGCCGTCGGCGCCAAGGTGGCCTGGACCGGCAGCGCCGGCCCCTTTGCCCCGGCCGCCCAGGCGATGAACGCCGACCAGCTCGACATCGCGACCGGCTCCATCACCTCCGGCATCACCTCCCTCGCCCAGAGTCCCGGCTTCGCCTTCTTCACCGCCACCGACCCCGATCCCGTCGGCGAGGGCATCCTCGTCCGCGAGGGTTCGGAGATCACCTCCGTCCGGGACCTCGTCGGCCGCAAGGTCGCCGTCAACAAGGGCGGCACCGGCGAGTACCTGCTCCTCAAGGCCCTCGCCAAGGCCGGGATCCCCGCCGACAAGGTCGAGCGCGTCTATCTGCGCCCCGACCAGACCGCCGCCGTCTTCAACGCCGGACAGGTCGACGCCTGGGCCGTCTGGTCCACCTACGCCGTCGCCGAGATCGGCTCCGGCAAGGCCCACTTCGTCGCCGACGGGACCGCCATCGGATCCGACAACTACAGCCTCAACGCCGTCCGTTCGGAGTTCGCCAAGGAACACCCCGAGATCGTCAAGGCGCTCTACGCCTACCTCCACGAGCACAGCGCCGAGGAGAAGAAGGACCCGGCCGCCTACCTCAACGTCTTCACCGACGCCGGTCCCACCGCCGTCAACGGCAAGGCCAAGGAGGTCCAGATCGACTTCACCGCCAAGGGCGGCACCGTCGATCCCATCGGTCCGGAGGACATCGAGCGCTTCGAGACCGTCGCCCGGTTCTACGCCGACCAGAAGGTCACCCCGACCGAGGTCGACATCGCCGCCCACCTCCTCGATGTCGAGAAGCTGTCATGACGGCCGCCACCGAGGAACAGGAGCGGACGGAGGGACTCGTCGCGCCGCGTCCCCCCGTCCGCCGCGCCCGCTCCCGTACCTACGCCGTCACCGTCCGCGCGCTCGGCCCGCTCGCCCTGCTCGCCCTGTGGTGGGCCTCCTCCGCCACCGGTCTCCTCACCCCCGACGTCCTCGCCTCGCCCGCACAGGTCGTCGACGCGGTGGGGGAGTTGTGGGGGAACGGGCAGCTGCCCGACGCGCTCGCCACCTCCCTCACCCGCTCCGGACTCGGCCTCGTCATCGGCCTCGCCGCCGGACTCGCCCTCGGCGTCACGACCGGCTTCACCCGGCTCGGCGACGAGCTCCTCGACTCCTCCCTCCAGACCCTGCGCACCATCCCCTTCCTCTCCCTCGTCCCCCTCTTCATGGTCTGGTTCGGGATCAACGAGACCGCGAAGATCCTGCTCATCGCCGTCGCCACCACCTTCCCCATGTACGTCTCCACCACCGGTGGCGTCCGCAACACGGACCGCAAACTCGTCGAGGCCATGCGCGGCTTCGGTCTCGGCCGGTTCGCGATCGTCCGCCAGGTCGTGCTGCCCGGCGCCCTCCCCTCGCTCCTCGCCGGACTGCGGCTCTCCATGACGCTGAGCGTCATCGCGTTGATCGCCGCCGAGGAGATCAACGCCACCGAGGGCATCGGCTATCTGATGTCCCAGGCCCAGAGCTACGCCCGCACC
The DNA here is from genome assembly GCF_002156145.1 of Streptomyces sp. NRRL B-24572. NCBI lineage: Bacteria > Bacillati > Actinomycetota > Actinomycetes > Kitasatosporales > Streptomycetaceae > Streptomyces > Streptomyces sp. NRRL B-24572. Next base: position 1,702 of record NZ_MWIG01000338.1, read on the forward strand.
GACATCCTCGCCGTCTGCATCCTCGTGTACGGACTCCTCGGTCTCGCCGCCGACGTGTTCGTCCGCGGCCTGGAGCGGATCCTCATGCCCTGGCGCACCGCCGGACCGGGAGGGACGACATGACCGCCGTACGCGTACGGGGACTGCGCCGGGTCTTCGGTGACCGCGCCGTCATCGACGGCCTCGACCTCACCATCGGGCGCGGCGAGTTCGTGGCCCTGCTCGGTGCCAGCGGCAGCGGCAAGACCACCCTGCTGCGCATCCTCGGCGCCCTCGACGGGGCCGACGGGGGAGAGGCCCTCGTGCCCGCCGCCCGCACCATCGTCTTCCAGGAGCCCCGGCTCATCCCCTCGAAGAAGGTCCTCGCCAACGTCACCGTCGGGCTGCCGCGCGGCGCGGGAACCCGGGCGACCGGGCTGCGGGCGCTCGCCGAGGTCGGCCTGGAGCGGCACGCCGACGCCTGGCCGGCGACCCTCTCCGGCGGCGAGGCCCAGCGCGTCGCCCTGGCCAGGGCACTGGTCCGCGAGCCCGAACTCCTGCTGCTCGACGAGCCGTTCGCCGCGCTCGACGCGCTGACCCGGCTCCGCATGCAGGACCTGGTCGGCGAACTCCGCCGGATCCACCGGCCGGCCGTCCTGCTCGTCACCCACGACGTCGACGAGGCCGTACGCCTCGCCGACCGGGTCGCCGTACTGCGCGACGGCCGGCTCGTCACCGACGAACCCGTGACCGTCCCCGGCCCCCGCGACCCCGGCGACCCGGCCTTCGTGGCCCTGCGCCGCCGCCTCCTCGCCGACCTCGGCGTCCACACGCCCACGGACAACCCCGTCCCCGCACCCGTCCCTCTCGAAGGAGCCACCGCATGACCGTCGTCATCGGCGTCCACCGCAGCAATCCCTCGCTCTACCACCTCTCCCGCCTCGGCTACGCGGAGGAGGAGCTCGCCGCCCTCGGCGAGACCGTGAGCTGGCACCCGTACACCGACGGGGTCCGCACCGGCGCCCACCTCGCCGACGGCACCATCGACTTCGGCGGCACCGGCTCCACCCCGCCGGTCACCGCGCAGGCCGCCGGCCACGACATCGTCTACACGGCCGTCTCCGCTCCCCGCCCCGACCACGGCGCCCTCCTCGTCCCCGAGGACAGCCCGGTCCGCACCGTCGCCGACCTCAAGGGCGGCACCGTCCACCTCGCCGTCGGCTCCTGGCAGACGCACCTCGTCGCCAAGGCCCTGGACGACGCCGGACTCTCGTACGCCACCGACATCACCCCCGTGCGCGGCGACTCCGGCAGCGAGGCGAAGCTCCGCGCCGGCGAGATCACCGCCTGGGTCGCGCAGGGCGCCGAACTCGTCGCCGCCCGCCGCGCCGGCGGCCTGCGCGTCCTGATCCCCACCGGCGAGGTCATCAGCGACCGGTCCGTCTTCTTCACCCGCCGCGACCTGGCCGAGCAGCGGCCCGAGCTCGTCGAGGCGCTCACCCGCGCGCTGCGGCGGGCCGACGCGTGGGCCGCCGCGCACCCGCGCGAGGCCGCCGAGATCGCCGCCGCCGACCAGGGCGGCACGGTCGAGGACTGGGAGACCGCCCTGCGCGCCCTGCCCTGGACCATCGAGGAGGTCGGCGAGGAGTTCCTCGCCGAGCAGCAGCGGGCGGCGGACGTCTTCCACCGCATCGGCTTCGTCGACCGCGCGATCACCGTCGCCGACGCCCTGCCCCGGAAGGCCTGACCGATGACGAACCCGGCCCCCGAGGTCCTCTGGTACATCATCCCGCGCGAAGGCGCCTACCCGTGGGAGCCGGAGGGCCGCCGCCCCGTCGACCTCGGCTATCTCACCCAGCTCGCCGGGACGGTCGAACGCCTCGGCTTCACCGGCGCGCTGCTCGCCACCGACCTGTACGACGTGTGGCCGCTCGGCTCCGCGCTCGCGGCCTCCACCAGCACCCGTTTCAAGCCGCTGCTCGCCGTCCACCCGGGGCTGATCTCACCCACCCTGCTGGCCAAGATGGCGCTGAGCTTCGACAACCTCTTCGGCGGCCGGCTCCGGTTCAACGTCGTCAACGGATCGACGAACTCCCTGCGGGAGTACGGACTGCACGTCGAGCACGACGAGCGGTACGAACTGAGCGCCGAGTACTGGTCGATCGTCAAGCGGCTCACGGCCGGCGAGGTCTTCGACCACAAGGGGAGGTTCTACGACCTCAAGGGCGCCGGAGCCTCCTTCCGCGACCTGCGCCCCGTCCAGGCGCCGCACGTCCCGCTCTGGTTCGGCGGTTCCTCGGAGCCCGGCATCGAGATGGCCGCCGAGCACGTCGACGTCTACCTCACCTGGGGCGAACCCCCGCACCTGCTGAAGGAGAAGCTGGACCACGTCCGGGCCCGGGCCGCCGCCCACGGGCGGTCCCTCCGCATCGGCCTCCGCCTCCACCTCATCGTCCGCGACACCGAGGACGAGGCCTGGGCCGCGGCCGACCGGCTCCTGGACGTCACCAGCGAGGCGACGTACGCCCGGCAGCTCGGGGAGCGCGCGGGCGAGGACGGCGTCGGCTGGCAGCGCCAGTTCCGCCAGCACGGCGGCAGGGTCCCGGCCCGGGCCCGCGAGCTGGAGGGCCACCCGAACCTGTGGCCCGGAATGAGCCTGTTCCGCCCCGGGCCCGGCACGGCCGTGGTCGGCTCCACGGCCCAGGTCGTGGAGCGCCTCAAGGAGTACCAGGAGCTGGGAGCGGACACGTTCATCCTGTCCGGGAACCCGCTCCTGGAGGAGGCGTACCGGGTGGCCGAAACGGTGCTCCCGGCGCTGGGCGTCACCCGCTGAGGTGAACGGCGACCGCATGGGGCACCCCGCACGGTGTCGGACCGCACCTTCCTGGGCGGGCCCGGCCCGATCCCGACCGCGATCCTCGTCGAGGGCGGGCCGGTGGCAAAGCCTTTCGGCGCGCCGCATTGATCGAACGTTGATGGCGCGTTTACGGCCCCTCGGCAAGGTGTACGGCATGCAGACCTACACGACCGTACTGACCGCCCCGGAGCCCGACATGAGCTGGCGCGAGAACGCCCTGTGCGCCCAGGCCGGCCCGGAGTTCTTCTTCCCGGCCCCCGGCTCGTCGACGCGCGAGGCCAAGCAGCTGTGCGGGGCGTGCGAGGGGCGCCTGGCGTGCCTGGAGTACGCGCTGACCCACGACGAGCGGTTCGGGGTGTGGGGCGGGCTCTCCGAGAAGGAGCGCGGGCGGCTCAAGCGGCAGGGCCGCTGAGCCGCCTCCGCGAGGGTCGGCGGCTCAGCCGGCCGCGCGGGCTGCCATCCGGGCCTTGCGGGCCGCGAGCTTCTCGTCGAACTTGCTGGCCTCGCTGTCCAGGCCGTTCATGTAGAGCCCCAGCTCCTCCTGGGCGCGCAGGCCGTCCGGGCCGAGGCCCTCGATCTGGAGGACCTTGAGGAAGCGCAGGACGGGCTGGAGGACGTCGTCGTGGTGGATGCGCATGTTGTAGATCTCGCCGATCGCCATCTGCGCGGCCGCCCGCTCGAAGCCCGGCATGCCGTGTCCGGGCATCCGGAAGTTGACCACGACGTCCCGCACGGCCTGCATGGTCAGGTCGGGGGCGAGCTCGAAGGCCGCGCCCAGCAGGTTGCGGTAGAAGACCATGTGCAGGTTCTCGTCGGTCGCGATGCGCGCGAGCATCCGGTCGCAGACCGGGTCGCCGGACTGGTGGCCGGTGTTGCGGTGCGAGATGCGGGTGGCGAGCTCCTGGAAGGCCACGTACGCGACGGAGTGCAGCATCGAGTGCCGGTTGTCGGACTCGAAGCCCTCGCTCATGTGCGCCATCCGGAACTGCTCCAGCTTGTCCGGGTCGACGGCGCGCGAGGCGAGCAGGTAGTCGCGCATCACGATGCCGTGCCGGCCCTCCTCGGCGGTCCAGCGGTGCACCCAGGTGCCCCAGGCGCCGTCGCGGCCGAAGAGGCTGGCGATCTCGTGGTGGTAGCTNNGGCCTCGCCGTCCTCGAAGAAGCCGGGGAAGTTCCGGGCGTCGGACCACGGCACGTACTCGTGCGGCATCCAGTCCTTGGTGACCTTGAGGTGCCGGTTGAGCTCCTTCTCCACGACCTCTTCGAGCGCGTAGAGCAGCCGTGCGTCGGTCCACCCTGCCGAGCTGCCGAGGGGGGGAGAGGTGAGCGTCAAGGGGAACTCCTGGGGACGGAGAAGGGCATACGGGCGTACCTACGGATTCGTAGGTTACGAGACCGTAGGTTAAGCCTCCATAAGGCGTCGGCCAAGCCCGTCCCGGCGATGTCCGGTTACGTTCCGTTATGCGTGCAGCTCGGCCGGGGTGTCGGAGA
>NZ_MWIG01000339.1:0-6038 GCF_002156145.1 Streptomyces sp. NRRL B-24572
CGCCCTCGCGGTCACCGGCTGGCAGCTCACCGCGGGCGGCCTGGTCATCGCCCCCCTCGCCTTCCTGATCGAGGGCGCCCCGCCGGCCCTGACCGGCACCAACCTGGCCGGCTACGCCTACCTCGCCTTCGGCAACACCGCGATCTCGTACTTCCTCTGGTTCCGCGGCATCGAGCGGCTGAGCGCCTCCTCGGCCACCCTCCTCGGCCCGCTCTCGCCGATCACCGCGGCCGTCATCGGCTGGGCGGCGCTCGGCCAGGCCCTCGGCCCGGTGCAGGTGCTCGGCATGCTGATCGCCTTCGGCGCCACCCTGGTGGGCCAGCTGAGCCCTCGCACCCCCAAGGGGACCGCCCCCGAGGTCGAATCGTTCAGTGCAGCTGAAAAGAACGGTCAGGAAGTTTCGATGGACCTGGAGGTTTCGGGGGTGCGACGGTAAGGGGCATGAGCCTCGACACCGCCCGCAACCCGACCGACACCACCACCGCAGCCACCGAGAGGCCGGCACCCGCCAAGGGCGCCGGCCTCGGCGTGCTGCTCGCCCTCCTCGCCACCGTCGTCTGGTCCGGCAGCTTCGTCGTCGCCCGCGCCCTCCACGACACCGTCCCCCCGGTCCAGGCCGCCTTCTGGCGCTGGATCGTCGCCCTCGTCGCCGTCGCCCCGCTCGCCGCCCGCGAGACCTGGCGGCAGCGGCACCTGATCCGCCGCCACCTCCGCTTCCTCACCCTCGCCTCGCTGCTCGGCATCACCGTCTACAACACCCTCGTCAACCAGGCCGGGACCGCCACCTCCGCCGGGAACATGGGCATGATCATGGCCGCCTCCCCGGTCCTCATGGCCGTCTTCGCCCGGCTCGGCGGCAACCGCCTCGGCCCGCGCCGCACCACCGGCATGCTCATCGCCTGCGCGGGAGTCCTGCTCCTCGTCAGCAAGGGCTCGCTCACCCCGGACTTCGCCACCGGCGACCTCTGGGTCATGGCCGCCGCCGTCTGCTTCGCCTCCTACAGCGCCCTGCTCAAGCGCCGTCCCGCCGAACTCGGCGGCCTCGCCTTCCTCTTCACCACCTTCGCCCTCGGCGCCCTCATGCTCCTCCCGGCGTACGGGATCAGCCTCGCCGTCCAGGGCGGCTTCGAGCCCACCACCGGCACCGTCGGCCCCCTCGTCTACGTCGGCGTGCTCTCCTCCGCCGTCGCCTTCTTCGCCTGGAACAAGGCCGTCACCCTGATCGGCGCCGCCCGCGCCGGGATCGTCTACTACCTCCAGCCCGTCTGCGTCGCCCTCCTCTCGTACGCCCTCCTCGGCGAACAGCTCGGCCTCCTCGGCGGCGCGAGCATGGTCCTCATCCTCGGCGGGGTCGCCATGAGCTCGGCCCGGTGACCGAGGCCCGGTGACCGAGGCCCGGCAGCCGCGGCCCGGTAACCGCGGCCCGGCAGCCGCGGCCCGGTGAAGAGAGGCCCGATATGTTGCGCCCCATGACCGAGTGGGACATCAAGAAGCTCCAGATCCTCCGCACCCTCCGCGACCGCGGCACCGTCACCGCGACCGCGGAGGCGCTGCTCATGACCCCCTCGGCCGTCTCGCAGCAGCTCACCAACCTCGCCAAACAGCTCGGCGTGCGGCTCCTGGAGGCCCAGGGCCGCCGGGTCCGCCTCACCGACGCCGCCCATCTGGTGCTGCGCCACGCCGAGGTGGTCTTCGCCCAGCTGGAGCGCGCCGACGCCGAACTCGACGGCTACCTGCGGGGCGAGGCGGGGCAGGTGCGGGTCGCGGCCTTCTCGACCTCCGTGCCCGCGCTCCTCGTCCCCGCCGTACGGCAGCTGCGGACCGCCCACCCCGGGCTCGACGTCCGCATCCGGGAGGCCGAGGCGGCGGAGGCGTACGAGCTGCTCACCGCGGGCGAGGTCGACCTCGCGCTCTCGCTCGCCGCCCACGCGCCCTCCGCGCGCGACCCCAAGTACAGCAGGATGCCGCTGCTCGCCGACCCCCTCGACGTCGCCCTGCCCGCCGGCCACCCGCTCGCCGACGCGCCGGGACTGCGGCTCGCCGACCTCGCCGCCGAGCCCTGGATCTTCGGCGGCTCGGGACCCTGGTCCGAGATCACCACCGCCGCCTGCGAGGCCGCCGGCTTCGTGCCGGAGCAGGCCCACAGCGCCTCCGGCTGGACCGCGATCCTCGCCATGGTCGAGGCGGGGCTCGGGATCGCGCTCGTGCCCCGGATGGCCTCCGCGGACCGCCGGGGCGGCGCCGGGGTCGTCATGCGGGTCCTCTCCGCCGACCAGCCGCGCCGCCACGTCGTCGCGGCGGTGCGCAGCGGGGCGGAGGAGGGCCCGGCGGTGGCCCGGGTGCTCGCCGCCCTCCGGCAGGCGGCGGCGGCCCGCGAAACCGTTCAGCAGGGCTGACCCCATGATTGTTCAGCAGAGCTGAATGCATCCATCGAAAACATTCGATGGACCGGAGAGCTGGCCGCACGGGAGAGTCGAAGCCATGAGCAGCCTCGACGCGAACCAGGACCCGCACGCCAACGACGCCGCCCCCTACTCCGGCGGCGACCCGTACGCCGACTACCGCACCGGTGACTTCCCCTTCACCGAGCTCGTCGACCTCGCCGACCGCCGCCTCGGCGCCGGAGTCGTCGCCGCCAACGACGAGTTCTTCGCCGAGCGGGAGAACCTCCTCGTCCGCGAGCGGGCCGTCTTCGACCCGGAGCACTTCGGCCACAAGGGCAAGATCATGGACGGCTGGGAGACCCGCCGCCGCCGTGGCGCCGACGCCGAGAACGTCTTCCCCGCCCCCGAGGACCACGACTGGGCGATCGTCCGCCTCGGCGCCCCCGGCGTGATCCGCGGGATCGTCGTCGACACCGCCCACTTCCGCGGCAACTACCCGCAGAAGGTGAGCATCCAGGCCACCGCCGTCGAGGGCTCGCCCAGCCCCGCCGAGCTGCTCGAGGCGAAGTGGGAGGAGCTCGTCCCGCCGACCCCCGTCCGCGGCCACGCGGCCAACGGCTTCGAGATCACCGCCGAGCGCCGCTTCACCCACGTACGGCTCTGCCAGCACCCCGACGGCGGCGTCGCCCGGTTCCGCGTCCACGGCGAGGTCGTGCCCGACCCCGAGTGGCTGGAGCTCCTCGGCACCCTCGACCTGATCGCCGTGCTCAACGGCGGCTCGTACGAGGACGCCTCGGACAAGTTCTACTCCTCGCCGACCCAGATCATCCTGCCCGGCACCTCCCGCAAGATGGACGACGGCTGGGAGAACCGCCGCCGCCGGGTCCGCGACACCAACGACTGGGTCCGCTTCAAGCTCGTCGCCCAGGGCGCCGTCCGTGCCGTCGAGATCGACACCGCCTACCTCAAGGGCAACTCGGCCGGCTGGATCGCCCTCCAGGGCCGCAACGGCGACAGCGGCGAGTGGTTCGAGATCATCCCGCGCACCCGCCTCCAGCCCGACACCCTGCACCGCTTCAAGCTCCCCGCGCAGGCCGTCGTCACCCACGTCCGGCTCGACGCCTTCCCCGACGGCGGCGTCGCCCGCATGCGTCTCCACGGGGCACTGACGGAGCAGGGCGCGGCCGACCTGCGCGCCCGGTACGCGGCGCTCGGCGGCTGATCCAAGAGCCTCCGCCCGGCGGTGCGGCTGCGCGCCGACGCCTGCCCGCCGGGCGGACTCCAAGCACGGCGAAGGGGCGCCTCCACGGGGGAGGGCGCCCCTTCTCCGTACAACCGGGTACTGACCGGGTACTACTTCGCGGCAGCCGCGTCCGCCGCCCGCGCCTTCAGGGCGCGCTCGACTCCCGCGCGGCACTCGGTCACCAGACGCCGCAGCGCCGGGACCGGGTCGTGCTCGGCGATCCACGCGTCCGTCGCGTCGAGCGTCTCCTGCGAGACCTGGAGCGTCGGGTAGAGGCCGACCACGATCTGCTGGATCATCTCGTGGCTGCGGGTCTCCGAGACGTGCTTGATCGACGCGAAGTACTTCGCCGTGTACGGGGCGAGCAGCTCGCGCTGGTCGGCCTGCACGAAGCCGGCGATCACAGCTTCCTGTACGGCGTTCGCCAGCTTGTCGTCCTCGACGACCGAGGCCCAGGCCTCCGCCTTCGCCGCCTCCGTCGGACGGGCCGCGCGCGCGGTGGCCGCGTGCCGCTCGCCCGCCGCCGTGCGGTCGCGCTCCAGCTCGGCCGCGATCTCCGGCTCGTCGTAGACACCGGTGGCCGCGAGGCGCTGCACGAACGCCCAGCGCAGCTCGGTGTCCACCGCCAGGCCCTCGATCGACTCACGGCCCTCCAGGAGCGCCGCCAGCAGGTCCAGCTGCTGCGGGGTGCGGGCGGTCGCCGCGAAGGCGCGGGCCCACGCCAGCTGGTGGTCGCCGGCCGGCTCGGCCGCGCGCAGGTGCGTCAGCGTGGCGTCCGTCCACAGGGCGAGTCCGGCCTCGCGCCACTCCGGCGCCGCGTACAGGTCGAGGGCCGCCTTCACCTGGCCCTGGAGCGACTGCACCACGCCGATGTCGGACTCCTTGGCGATGCCCGAGAGCACCAGGTCCAGGTAGTCGCGGGTGGCCAGCTCGCCGTCGCGGGTCATGTCCCAGGCCGAGGCCCAGCACAGGGCACGCGGCAGGGACTCGGCGAAGTCGCCGAGGTGCGCGGTGACGTTCTTCAGGGACACCTCGTCGAGGCGGACCTTGGCGTACGACAGGTCGTCGTCGTTGAGGAGGACGACCGCCGGGCGGGCCTTGCCGACCAGCTCCGCGACCGGGGTCAGCTCGGCCGCCGCGATGTCCAGCTCCAGGCGGTCGGTGCGGACCAGCTTGCCGGTCCCGTCCAGGTCGTAGAAGCCGATCGCGATGCGGTGCGGGCGCAGCACGGCCTCGCCCTTGGCGCCGGCGGGCAGCGCCGGGGCCTCCTGGCGGACGGCGAAGGCGGTGATGGAGCCGTTCTCGTCGGTCTCGATCTCCGGGCGGAGGATGTTGATGCCGGCCGTCTCCAGCCACGCCTTCGACCAGGTCTTCAGGTCGCGCCCCGAGGTCTCCTCCAGCGCGCCGAGGAGGTCGGACAGGCGGGTGTTGCCGAAGGCGTGCGCCTGGAAGTACGCCTGGACGCCCTTGAAGAACTCGTCCTGGCCGACGTACGCCACGAGCTGCTTCAGGACCGAGGCGCCCTTGGCGTACGTGATGCCGTCGAAGTTGACGAGCACGTCCTCCAGGTCGTTGATCTCGGCCATGATCGGGTGCGTCGACGGCAGCTGGTCCTGGCGGTAGGCCCAGGTCTTCTCCGCGTTGGCGAAGGTGGTCCAGGCGTTCGGCCAGCGGGTGCCCGGCACCGAGGCCTGGCAGGCGACCGAGGTGTAGGTGGCGAACGACTCGTTCAGCCACAGGTCGTTCCACCACTCCATGGTGACGAGGTCGCCGAACCACATGTGGGCGAGCTCGTGGAGGATGGTCTCGGCGCGACGCTCGTACGCCGCGTCCGTCACCTTCGAGCGGAAGACGTACTGGTCGCGGATGGTGACCGCGCCCGCGTTCTCCATCGCGCCCGCGTTGAACTCCGGCACGAACAGCTGGTCGTACTTGGCGAAGGGGTAGTCGTACGCGAACTTCTCCTGGAACCAGTCGAAGCCCTGGCGCGTGACGTCGAAGATGTGGTCGGCGTCGAGGAACTCGGCCAGCGAGGGACGGCAGTAGATGCCGAGCGGGACGACCTGGCCGTCCTTGCCCTCGTACGTCGAGTGCACCGAGTGGTACGGGCCGACGATGAGGGCCGTGATGTACGTGGAGATCCGCGGGGTCGGCTCGAAGACCCACACGTCGTTCTCGGGCTTCGGCGTCGGCGAGTTCGAGATCACCGACCAGCCGCTCGGCGCCTTCACGGTGAACTGGAAGGTCGCCTTCAGGTCGGGCTGCTCGAACGAGGCGAAGACCCGCCGCGCGTCCGGCACCTCGAACTGGGTGTACAGATAGGCCTGGTCGTCGACCGGGTCGACGAAGCGGTGCAGGCCCTCACCGGTGTTGGTGTACGCGCAGTCGGCGACGACCTTCAGCTCGTTGCG
>NZ_MWIG01000034.1:0-8713 GCF_002156145.1 Streptomyces sp. NRRL B-24572
CCGGCCAGGTCATTCGGGTCAAGGAGGACGGCACCACCGAGAAGATCGACGCGGGCGGCGTCGAGTACCTGGCCACGCACCTGCGCCAGGCCCGTCAGGGGAACCGTTACTCCATCACCGCCGCCGCCGGTGACATGATCGGCGCCTCGCCGCTCCTGTCCGCGCTCTTCCACGACGAGCCGACCATCGACGCGCTCAACAAGCTGGACCTGGACGTCACCTCCGTGGGCAACCACGAGTTCGACGAGGGCGCGGTGGAGCTGGCCCGCATGCAGAACGGCGGCTGTCACCCGACCGACGGCTGTTACGTCGAGGGCAAGCCCTTCCAGGGCGCGGACTTCCCGTACCTCGCGGCCAACGTGACGAACGAGAAGACGGGCAAGCCGATCCTCGACCCCACCTTCATCTGGGAGAAGGACGGCGTCCGGATCGGCTTCATCGGCGTGACCCTGGAGGGCACCCCGAACGTCGTCACCGCCGCGGGCGTCAAGGGCCTCAAGTTCGGCGACGAGGTCGAGACGATCAACAAGTACACGAAGATCCTGGAGCGCCAGGGCGTCAAGTCCATCGTCGCGCTGATCCACGAGGGCGGCATGCCGGCCTCGGACGCGTACAACTACAACTGCGACGGGGACGGCGACGGGGACGGGGAGGGCGTCTCCGGCGCGATCGTCGACATCGCCAGGAACGTCTCGCCGCAGGTCGACGCGCTGGTCACCGGCCACACCCACCAGGCGTACGTGTGCTCCATCCCCGACCCGGCGGGCAACCCGCGCCTGGTCACCTCGGCGTCCTCGATCGGCAAGCTGTACACGGACACGACGCTGACGTACGACCGCGCCACCAAGGACATCGTGCGCACGGCCGTCGCCTCCGCCAACCACGTCGTCTCGCGCGACGTGCCGAAGGCCGCGGACATCACGAAGCTGATCGAGGACTGGCGTCCGCTCGCCGCCCCGATCGCCAACCGGCCGCAGGGCTTCATCGCCGCCACCATCGACGGCCGAGGCTCCACGGCGTACGAGAAGCCGCTCGGCGACGTGATCGCCGACGCGCAGCTGGAGGGCCTGGCCCCGGCGGACAAGGGCGGCGCGCAGCTGGCCCTGATGAACCCGGGCGGCATCCGCTCCGACCTCGTCTACAAGGCGTCCGGCGCCGAGGGCGACGGTGTGGTGACGTACGGCGAGACCTTCACCGTGCAGCCCTTCAGCAACATGATGAACGTGGTCGACCTGTCCGGCGCGAACCTGATCGCCGCGCTGAAGCAGCAGGTCAGCGGCGCGAACCTGAAGTCGGTGAAGATCCTCCAGGTCTCGAAGGGCCTGACCTACACGCTCGACATGACCAAGACGGGCGCGGACCGCGTCGTCGACGGCACGATCAAGCTGAACGGTGAGGCGATCGACCCGGCGAAGACCTACCGCGTCGCGATGAACGAGTTCCTCGCGGGCGGTGGCGACGGCTTCGCGGCCCTGGCGACCGGCACCAACAAGCTGGTCGGCGCCTCGGACCTCGACGTCTTCAACGCCTACCTGGCGGCCCACTCCTCGGCGGCCAACCCGCTGCCGGTCCCGGCCGCGAACCGCATCAGCGTGGTGTACCCCCCGAAGCCGTAACCGGCCTCCGGGACGCAGCACAGGGACCCCGTCGGGCCGTCACGGCCCGACGGGGTCCCGTGCTTCCTGCGGGAAGGCCGACTCCCGGCACGGGCCGCATGTTCACCCGCATTTCCTTCCGAACCCGGGACCCGGGCGGAGGGTGACCCTATGCTGCTTGTGATCTTGTCGGTGCACGATCAACTTCCATGATTCCTGGAGGGCAGGACCGTGAAACATCCCGTCAGACGCTCCCTCACCGTCGGCCTGGCGCTGTTACTGGCAAGCGTGGGCATGTCCGCGCCCGCACACGCCAGTTCGACCGTGGGCGACCGAGCCCTCTACTGGAACGACGCGCTGCTCAAGGCCTACGTCGCCACGGGCGGCTCTCCCGGCCCCCTGGCACGGGCCGGGGCCATGATGCATCTGGCCATGTACGACGCCGCGAACGCCAGCCGCTGTCACAGCAGCGGCGGATTCAAGCCGGAGAACTGCCTCGGGGCGCTCTACACCCCCGGCATCAGCGTGAAGGCCGGCGTCGCCCCCAACGTCGACGCGGCACTGGACCACGCCGCCTACAACGTCCTCAAGTCCACCTTCCCCGCGCTCGACTTCACCAACTACCTCACGGCGGCCCGTACGGGCGAGCCGGTCGACGCCACCACCACGGAGGGCAAGAGCGTCGGCGAGCAGGCGGCCTCGGCGATGATCGCCCGCCGTACCGGCGACGGATCGCAGGACACCACGCCGTACACCCCGAGCACCGAACCCGGCCAGTGGCGGCCGACGGGCTCCGGCGCGGCGGCGGATCCGAACTGGGGCAAGGTCAAGAAGTTCGTCGACTACGGCGCCTACCCGTGGACGTACTACAAGACCACGGCCGCCGACCTGCGTCCGCAGCCGCCCGGCGGCATCGCGACGATGCCCGAGCTGCTGAAGAGCGCCGCCTACACGGCCCAGTTCAAGGAGGTCGCGGAGCTCGGCGCGGCCAACAGCACGACGCGGACCCCGGAGCAGACCCAGATCGCCTGGTTCTGGGCCAACGACCTGAACGGCACCTACAAGCCGCCGGGCCAGCTCTTCACCCACACCCGGACCGTCTCCGCGCAGCGCGGACTCGACGAGCTCGCCAACGTCCAGCTCTTCGCGCTGGTCGCGGGCTCGATGGCGGACGCGGGGATCTCCGCCTGGGACCAGAAGTACCAGACCTCCATCGACCTGTGGCGGCCCGAGAGCGCCGTCAAGCTGGCCGATACGGACGGCAACCCGGACACCGTGCAGAACAGTTCCTGGCAGCCGCTCTCGGCCGACGCGGCCGGAAACCACTTCAGTCCGCCGTTCCCCGCGTACGTCTCCGGGCACGCGACCTTCGCCGGAGCGTGGGCCGAGTCGATGAAGCAGTTCTTCGGCACGGACAACATCACGTACACCGGCACCACCCAGGATCCGCACGCGGTCGGGGTCACCCGCACCTTCACCAGCTTCACCGCGGCGGCCACCGAAGACGCCCGGAGCCGGGTCTACCTCGGGGTGCACTACCAGTGGGACGGCGACCTCGGCGTGGCGACGGGTCGGAAGGCCGCCGGCCAGATCCTCAACAACCTGATCACGAAGAACCCCGACAACACGCCCGTGTACAGCAGCCCCTATCTCACCACCGTGGGCAAGGAGTGGCTGATCAAGCCCATGGGCGCCACGTCCGTCGGGAACTACGACGGCGGCACCAGCGCTTCCTGGTACTGGTGTGACGAATACGGGGCGGACAACGTCTACAACCAGCTCATCTGGAACTCCTACGGCTGCGCGAACGGCTACGACGGCCTCACGCACATCTACTACACCCCGCGCTAGTCCCGGAAAGGATGGTCCTCCCGTGAACAGGAAGCATCTCCGACGCATCGGCGCCGGCGCCGGCGTGGCCGCCGCGCTCGCCGCCGTCGCGGTCGTCGGCGCGACGAACGCGACGGGATCGCAGGTCGAGCCCACCGTGCCGGGAACCCTCCGGGTCTTCGCCGGGCCGTACGAGCAGGCGCAGTTCTGCGACGGCGGTCCGACCCCGGTGATCTCCGGCGCGAACGGCGGCGCGCTCGCCGCCTCGCCGGTCGCGTTCGGCAAGGACGCGGGCAAGAACAGGAGCTACCACGCCCTGAAGGCCACGTTCGAGGTCGCCAGGCCGGGCGAGGCCGCGCTCATCACCAAGACCGAGAAGATCTGGCCGAACGGCATGGTCTTCAACCTCGATCTCGCCGCGGGCGAACTGAAGCCGGGTGGATACCGGTTCCGGCTGCGCACGATCGGCGGCACCCAGGCCTCGGACTGGACGCCCTGGTGCGGATTCACCGTCGCCAAGTGACCTGAGAGACCGGGGAGGCCGGTTCCCGTCGGGAACCGGCCTCCCCCTCTTTCCGTACGTGACGCACCCTGGTGGTGTTGTCGTGGACCTGCCATAGTCCCGAGTCATGGAGCGACGACGCTTACTCATGGGAGCCCTCGGGGCCGGGGCCGCACTGCTCGTCGGAGCCCCCGCCGCATCCGCCGTGGACGTGCGCGGGTGGATGGCGGCGCACGGGGACGGCACCGACCTGCGGCGGCTCACCATCCCCGGGACGCACGACTCCGGGGCCCGGTTCGGCGGGGCCTGGTCGGAGTGCCAGAACACCACCATCGCCCAGCAGCTGGACAGCGGCGTCCGCTTCCTGGACGTGCGCTGCCGGGTGACCGGGGGGTCCTTCGCCATCCACCACGGGGCCTCGTACCAGAACATGATGTTCGGGGACGTCCTCGTCGCCTGCCGGGACTTCCTCGCCGCGCACCCCTCCGAGACCGTCCTCATGCGGGTCAAGCAGGAGTACTCCGAGGAGTCCGACGCCACGTTCCGTGCCGTCTTCGACGACTACCTCGACCGGCGGGGCTGGCGTTCGCTGTTCCGGATCGGGGACGCGCTGCCGCTCCTCGGCGAGGCGCGCGGACGGGTCGTGCTCCTCGCCGACAACGGCGGGCTGCCAGGGCTCCGATGGGCCGACCCCGCCGTCTTCTCCGTCCAGGACGACTGGAACGCCCTCCCCGACGCCAAGTACCCCAAGATCCAGGCCCAGTTCCGCGCCGCCGCCTCCCAGCCAGGCCGGCTCTACGTGAACTTCGTCAGCACCTCCGCCTACCTGCCGCCCCGCTGGAACTCCGACCGGCTGAACCCGTGGGTGCACGGCTTCCTGGACAGCGCCGAGCTCGCCGGGAAGGTCGGGCTCGGGATCGTGCCCATGGACTTCCCCAACACCCGCGCGGGGCTCGTCGAGGCGCTCCTCCGGCACAACTAGCGCGGAGTCTTCGTCCCGTGCACCGACGCGTACTCCGCTGCCAGCCACGGGGCCAGGTCCTCGACGAGGAGGTCGAGGACCGCCGGATCCGGGGACGGCGACCTGCCCGCCTCCGCCGCCAGGCGCATCTGCTCCGCCCGCTCCGGGTAGTACGTGCCGAAGACCTCCGCCGACCGGTCGAGGTCGCTGGTCCAGCCGCCCCACCGGGGCATGACCAGCGTGAAGCCCGTACGGACCAGACGGCGGCCGACCCTGCGGCCCAGGGCGCGGCCGGCGGGCCGGGCCCGCCAGCCCGGAAGCAGCAGCGCCAGGTCGCCGTTCGTCTCCCGCGCGAGGAGTGACGTCGGGCGGTACGGGGGCAGCTCCTCGGCCAGGTCCGGGCCCAGGAGCGGGGTGCAGAGGCAGGCGACGAAGAAGCCCAGGTCGTGGCGTTCCAGCTCGCTGAGGAGCACGCGCGTGCTGCTCAGCAGGATCCCGGCGCCGTCGATCTGCGGCAGCTCCCGGTCGAGCGCCGACTCCAGCTCCCGGGCGGCGGCGCGGTCCGCCTCCGTGGGCTCCCCGTGCAGGGCCAACTGCACGTCCAGGTCGGAGACGCCGGCGACCGCCGTGCCCCGGGGCACGCTGCCGTACAGGTACGCGCTGTGCAGCCGGTCCGGGCCGAACGCCCGGGAGATGCGTCCGCGCGCCGCCTCGACGACCGGCGCGAACTCCGCGGTGACGCGGTCCAGGGCGCCTTCGCGCGCGATCGTTCCGTCGGGGTTCAGGCCGTGGTCGTCGTCCATGGGTCCACCCTGGCCCCGGAGCCGCCCGTCGTCGAACCGGTTTTCACAGCTCGGGCGGTGGCGTCGGTGCCCCCGGCAGCCGGAGCGTCGCCACCGTGCCGCCGCCCTCCGCCGGGGCGAGGGACACCGTGCCGCCCGCCTGCTGCACCGTACGCGCCACGATCGACAGGCCCAGGCCCGAGCCCGGCAGGCTGCGGGCCGACGGGGAGCGCCAGAAGCGGTCGAAGACGTGCGGGAGCTCCTCCGGGGCGATGCCGGGGCCCTGGTCGCGGACGGTCAGTTCGCCCCGCATCAGGGTCACCTCGACCGTGCCCCGGGGCGGCGAGAACTTCACCGCGTTGTCCAGGACGTTCACCAGGGCCCGTTCGAGCGCCGGCGTCTCCGCCCGTACGTACCAGGGCGCCAGGTCCGTGACGAACGTCAGCTCGGGGCCGCGCAGCCGCGCCCGGTCCAGGGCGTTCCGCAGGATCGTGTGCAGGGGCACCACTTCGAGGAGGGGGCCCGGCTGCACCGCGTCCGGGCGGGCCAGCTCCTGGAGGTCGCCGATCAGCGCCGCCAGCTCCGTCATCTGCGCCTTCACCGAGGCCATCAGGGCCCGCCGGTCGTCCGGCGGGAGCGCCCGGCCGGTCTCCTCGCTGCGCGCGAGCAGTTCGACGTTGGTACGGAGGGAGGTCAGCGGCGTCCGCAGTTCGTGGCCCGCGTCCGCGATGAGCTGCGCCTGCCGGTCCCGGGAACTGGCGAGCGCCGCCGTCATCGCGTTGAAGGAGCGGGACAGCCGGGCGATCTCGTCCTCGCCCTCCACCGGGATGCGGACGGTCAGGTCCTCGGTCGCGGCGACGTGCTCGACCGCGTCCGTCAGCCGGTTCACAGGCTCCAGACCGGTCCGCGCGACCCACAGGCCGGCCGCGCCCGCGCCGACGACGCCGATCCCGGAGACCAGGAGCAGCACCCAGCGGAGCGTGGACATCGAGTTGTCGATCTCGGAGAGGGGACGGGCGAGGGAGACCGCGATCTGGAGCGGAGTGTCCTGCTGGTACGTGTAGACCCGCATCTCGCGCCCGGCGTCGTCCTTCACCGTGTGCAGGGCGTCGTCCACCTGCTTCCGTGCCACCGCGAGGTCGGCGGCGGCGACCGGGATCGCTGCCGCTCCCGAGGTGCACACACTGCCGTCGCCGAGGACCACCTGCACCGTGTACGAGCCCCCCACCGGCGGCAGCGGCGTGCCCTGGCGGCACATCGTGAGCAACTGCTGCACGCTGTTCTCGTTCAGGCGCGTGCTGCTCAGCGAGGAGTCCAGCTCCGCCTCCAGCTGCGCCCGCGTCACGAACCAGCAGGCCAGCGACACGGCCGCCACCGCGAAGGCCACGGCGGCCGCGCTGAGCAGCGCGAGCCGTGAGCGCAGCGGCCGCGAGCGGAACCAGTTCCTCAGGCGGCCCGTCACTCCCCGCCTCCTCCGCGCAGCGCGTAGCCGACGCCCCGGACGGTGTGGACGAGGCGCGGCTCGCCGCCGGCCTCGGTCTTGCGCCGCAGATACATCACGTACACGTCCAGCGAGTTGGAACTGGGCTCGAAGTCGAAGCCCCACACGGCCTTCAGGATCTGCTCCCGGGTCAGGACCTGGCGCGGGTGCGCGAGGAACATCTCCAGGAGCGTGAACTCGGTACGGGTCAGCTCCACGGTCCGTCCGCCCCGGGTCACCTCGCGCGTGGCGAGGTTCATCCGCAGGTCCTCGAAGGACAGGACGTCGCCCTCGGCGGGCGCGGCGGCGGGCGCGGAGGCGTAGGAGCTGCGGCGGAGCAGGGCCCGGATGCGGGCGAACAGCTCGTCGAGCTCGAAGGGCTTCACCAGGTAGTCGTCCGCGCCGGCGTCGAGGCCGGTGACCCGGTCGCCGACCGTGTCGCGGGCGGTGAGCATGAGGATGGGCACGGTGGAGCCGGCGGCCCGGATCCGGCGGGCCGCCGTGAGCCCGTCCATGCGGGGCATCTGGACGTCGAGGACGACGAGATCGGGGGCGTACGACTCCATCGCGGCGAGCGCGTCGAGGCCGTCGACGGCGTCCCGCGTCTCGTACCCCTCGAAGGCGAGGCTGCGGCGCAGGGCCTCGCGGACGGCGGGCTCGTCGTCGACGATGAGGATGCGCTCGGCTTCGTTCTGCTGTCCCGTCATGGGCTCAGCCTCGCACGTGCTCAGTTGTCGCCGCCCGAGCGGAGGCTGTCCAGGTCGGCCTTCACGGTGTCGATCGGGATCGCGAATCCGAGACCGACGCTTCCGGCGGTGGAGCCGTTCGAAGAACTGGGCGAATACATGGCCGAATTGATTCCGATGATCTCGCCGTTCATATTGATCAACGCGCCGCCCGAATTCCCCGGATTGAGCGAGGCGTCGGTCTGGATCGCCTTGTACGTGGTCTTCGACGAACCGGTGTCGCCGTTGAACTGCTGACCGCCGAACTCGAACGGCCAGCCCTGCCGGGGGTCCCACTGCTGCTGGTCCTGCTGCTGCTCCTGGCCGCCCTCCTCCTTGGCGACGGTCACGTCCCGGTCGAGCGCGGAGACGATGCCGCTGGTGACGGTGCCGGTCAGGCCCTCGGGGGAGCCGATCGCGACGACCTCGTCGCCGACCCTGATCTTCGAGGAGTCGCCGAGCGCGGCGGCCTTGAGCCCGGAGGCGCCCTGGAGCTTGATCAGGGCGAGGTCCTTGTCGGGGTCCGTGCCGACGACCTCGGCCCGGTACGTCTTGCCGTTGCTGAGCTGCACGGTGACCGAGGAGGCGCCGGAGACCACGTGGTTGTTGGTGACGATCTCGCCGTCGGAGGTGATGATCACGCCCGAGCCGGTGGACTTGCCGGAGTTCGAGGTCGCGGAGATCTCCACGATGGAGGGGGAGACCGCCTCGGCGACCCCGGCGACGGTGCCCTTGCTGCCGGTGGAGACGTTGGTGCCGCTGACGACGGGGGAGGAGGCGCTCACGGGGGCCTTGTCGGAGGTGAGGTTCTGGACCAGCGTCGCCGGGGTCGCCGAGG
>NZ_MWIG01000340.1:0-2290 GCF_002156145.1 Streptomyces sp. NRRL B-24572
CGGCGGCGGGCCCGCGGGCCGCGGAACCGGCGCGACCGGCGGGATCGACGGGGCGGCCGGGACGGACGGGTCCTGCGCGACCGGCGGGACCCCCTTAGGCGGAGGCGGCGGCGCCGCCCCCCCGGCCATGTCGCGTGACTCGTACGTGCCGTCGGTCTCCATGAACCCCTGCCCCCTGACCAGCCAGGTCGCCGCATCTGTGCCACCGTCAATCTAGTGGGCCCGGCGCCCCCGGGAGGGGATTCGACCACCCGTACGGTCGAGGGCCTCCCCCACTCGTCCGGAACGTGCCCGCGCCGCAGAACCGCAGCCGCCGCGCCCATCCCGTACCGCGGAAGCGGAGCCGCCATGTCCATCCCGGACAACGACACACCCGCCACCACTCCCGATCGGCGCATGCCCGACCCCCTCCCCCGCGCCTAGCCTGCGGAGGAAACCCGCAAGTGCGTCCAGAACACCCCCAGGAGCCCCGCATGAACGCTGTCCCGCAGGAGCGGCGCGTCGTCACCGCCATCCCCGGTCCGAAGTCGCAGGAGCTTCAGGCCCGCCGTCTCGACACGGTCGCCGGTGGCGTCGGCTCCACGCTGCCCGTCTTCACCGCGCGGGCCGGCGGCGGCATCATCGAGGACGTCGACGGCAACCGTCTGATCGACTTCGGCTCCGGCATCGCCGTGACCTCGGTCGGCGCCTCCGCCGAGGCCGTCGTGCGCCGCGCCTCCGCGCAGCTGCAGGACTTCACCCACACCTGTTTCATGGTCACGCCGTACGAGGGCTACGTCGAGGTCTGCGAGGCCCTCGCCGAGCTGACCCCGGGCGACCACGCCAAGAAGTCCGCGCTGTTCAACTCGGGCGCCGAGGCCGTCGAGAACGCGGTGAAGATCGCCCGCTCGTACACCAAGCGCCAGGCCGTCGTCGTCTTCGACCACGGCTACCACGGCCGCACCAACCTCACCATGGGCATGACGGCGAAGAACATGCCGTACAAGCAGGGCTTCGGTCCGTTCGCGCCCGAGGTCTACCGCGTGCCGGTCGCCTACGGCTACCGCTGGCCCACCGGTGCCGAGAACTGCGGCCCTGAGGCCGCCGCCCAGGCGATCGACAACATCACCAAGCAGATCGGCGCCGAGAACGTCGCCGCGATCGTCATCGAGCCGGTCCTCGGCGAGGGCGGCTTCATCGAGCCGGCCAAGGGCTTCCTGCCGGCGATCGTGAAGTTCGCCAACGACAACGGCATCGTCTTCGTCGCGGACGAGATCCAGGCCGGCTTCTGCCGTACCGGCCAGTGGTTCGCCTGCGAGGACGAGGGCATCGTCCCGGACCTCATCACCACCGCCAAGGGCATCGCGGGCGGTCTGCCGCTCGCCGCCGTCACCGGCCGCGCCGAGATCATGGACTCCGTCCACGGCGGCGGTCTGGGCGGCACCTACGGTGGCAACCCGGTCGCGTGCGCCGGTGCGCTCGGCTCCATCGAGACGATGAAGGAGCTCGACCTCAACGGCAAGGCCAAGCGCATCGAGGAGGTCATGAAGGGCCGCCTCACCGCCATGCAGGAGAAGTTCCCGGTCATCGGTGACATCCGTGGCCGCGGCGCCATGATCGCCATCGAGCTGGTGAAGGACCCGGCGACGAAGGAGCCGGCGCCGGAGGCCGCCGCCGCGCTCGCCAAGTACTGCCACAACGAGGGCGTGCTCGTCCTGACCTGCGGCACCTACGGCAACGTGCTGCGCTTCCTG
Organism: Streptomyces sp. NRRL B-24572; assembly: GCF_002156145.1. Taxonomy (NCBI): domain Bacteria; kingdom Bacillati; phylum Actinomycetota; class Actinomycetes; order Kitasatosporales; family Streptomycetaceae; genus Streptomyces; species Streptomyces sp. NRRL B-24572. The sequence goes on from NZ_MWIG01000340.1 coordinate 1,734, forward strand.
CCGCCGCTGGTCATCGGCGAGGACCTGCTCAACGAGGGTCTGGACGTCATCGAGGCCGCGCTCGCGACCATCTGAGTGACCGTCCGAGGGCCGATCCGGCACACGGTGTGAAGACTCTGTGGGGGGCCGATGGCGGGATGCGTTTCCCGCTGTCGGCCCCCCGTTCCGTGACGTACGGTTTCTGCAGATGAGAGAAACACCCCGGGCGGAGCCTCCCCAGCCCCGCCCACACCGTGCCTTCGTGCACACCGCCGGGGCCTCGTGCCCCGGAACTCCTCACCGATCGGATGGCCGCGCGCCCCGGGGGGTATGGGGCGGGCGGCCATCCGATCGGTGAGGAGTTCCGGGGCACGAGGCCCCGGCGGTGTGCACGAAGGCACGGTGTGGGCGGGGCTGGGGAGGCTCCGCCCGGGGTGTTTCTCTCATCTGCAGAAACCGTACGTCACGGAACGGGGGGCCGACAGCGGGAAACGCATCCCGCCATCGGCCCCCCACAGAGTCTTCACACCGTGTGCCGGATCGGCCCTCGGACGGTCACTCAGATGGTCGCGAGCGCG
>NZ_MWIG01000341.1:0-9338 GCF_002156145.1 Streptomyces sp. NRRL B-24572
CACCCCCTCCCCGTCCCTCCGCAAGGCCCAGGCCCTCCTGCGGCCGGGCAGGCGGCTCAGCGAGCACGCGGCGAAGCAGCTGCTCCGGGCGTACGGGATACGGGTGCCGCGCGAGCAGCTCGTGACGAGCGCGGCGGCGGCCGTCCGGGCGGCGGGTCTCGTGGGCTACCCGGTGGTGATGAAGGCGTCCGGGGCCCAACTCGCCCACAAGACGGAACTGGGCCTGGTGAAGGTCGGGCTGACCTCGGCCAGCCAGGTCAGGGACGCCTACCGCGAGCTCACGGACATCGCCCGCTTCGAGGAGATCGACCTCGACGGCATCCTCGTCTGCCAGATGGTCGGGCGCGGGGTCGAGATGGTGGTGGGCGTGACCCGGGACCAACTCTTCGGCCCGACGGTCACGGTGGGCCTGGGAGGGGTGTTGGTGGAGGTCCTCGACGACACCGCCGTCCGCGTCCCGCCCTTCGGTGAACGCGAGGCCCGCTCGATGCTCGGCGAACTGCGCGGCCGGGCCCTGCTCGACGGCGTACGGGGCGCCCCACCGGCCGACGTCGACGCGCTCGTCGAGGTCGTGCTCCGGGTGCAGCGGATGGCGCTCGAACTCGACGGCGACCTCGCCGAACTGGACATCAACCCGCTGATGGTGCTGCCGCGCGGGCAGGGGGCGGTGGCCCTGGACGCGCTGGCGGTCTGCCGATAGGAGCTTTTCGTGGACGAGGTCCTGCACTCCGTCGAGAACGGCGTCTCATGGATCACCCTCAACCGCCCCGAGGCGATGAACGCGGTCACCTGGGACCAGCGGGAGCGGATCATCGCCCTGCTCGCGGAGGCGTCCGCCGACCCGGACGTGCGCTGTGTGGTGGTGACGGCCACCGGGCGCGGCTTCTGCGCGGGCGCGGACCTGCGGGGCGCGCCGTCGTCGGCCGGTGACCGGGTCGCGGGGGACGTGGCCCGGATGATCAGGCTCGGCGCGCAGCGCTTCATCTCCGCCGTACTGGACTGCGAGAAGCCGGTGATCGCGGCGGTGAACGGGACGGCGGCCGGGATCGGGGCGCACCTCGCGTTCGCCTGCGACCTGGTGCTCGCGGCGGACTCGGCGCGCTTCATCGAGGTGTTCGTACGGCGGGGACTGGTCCCGGACGGGGGCGGTGCGTACCTCCTCCCCCGGCTGATCGGGCCGCAGCGGGCGAAGCAGTTGATGTTCTTCGGCGACGCGGTGCCGGCGGCGGAGGCGCTCGGGATGGGCCTGGTGAACCGGGTCGTCCCCGCGGACGAGCTGTCGAAAACGGCCCGGGAGTGGGCCGAACGCCTCGCCCAGGGCCCGACGCGCGCCCTGACCCTCACGAAGCAGCTGGTCAACGCGTCCCTGGACGTGGACCGTTCCGTCGCCTTCGCGGCGGAGGCGACGGCGCAGGAGATCAACATGACGACGAGGGACGCGCAGGAGGGGGTGGCGAGCTTCGTGGAGCGGCGGGAGGCGCGGTACGAGGGGAAATAGTCGCGCGCCGGTGTCCGGGGCGGCCCGTAGGGTGTGACGCGCATATGACACATCGCGTGTATGACACACCGCTCCGGGGGGAACGGAAGAATGCCGAACTTCGCGCGTTCTCGCGTGAGATCCAGACGATCCGCGAGAACGCTCCTGCTCGTCCCTGCCCTGCTGGCGGCCCTGGTGGGGCCGGCGCTCCCGACGGCCACGGCGGTGGCGGCGACGCCCGATCCGGCCGTGTCGGCGTCGGCCTCACCGGCGTCGGCCCCGGCCGCCCAGGCTCCGGACGAGCCCACGCCCGAGCCGTCGGCCACCACCGAGCCGACACCGGACCCGACGCCGACCACCGAGCCTTCGCCCGACCCGACGGAGACGGCCACCCCGGCTCCCACGACCACCACCGCCCCCTGTCCCGTCCTGCCGCTCGCGGCGTTCGGCGACCCGGGCGCCGCGGTCGGCAGGGCCACCCTCGAGCCGCGCGGCGAGGCCTGCTTCACGGTCACCGTGGAGAAGCCGGGCCTGCACCGGATGCTCGTCGACGACCAGTTCACGTACCCCTCGCTGTACTCCGGTGAGACCAAGGTCGACTGCGAGGAGTGGGGTTACCGGGACACCTGGTGCGAGCTCGCCACCGGGACGTACACGCTCAAGCTCTTCAACACCGACTGGTCGGCCACGGAGAGCGGGGTCTCCCTCGTCCCGCTGATGTCGGCCACCGACTGCCCGAGCGTCACCGGCACGGGGTACGACTCCGCGCCGACGACCGCCCAGGGCGCCGGTCCGCTGGGCGTCGTCTGCCACGCCTTCACCGCCGCCGCCGGCGAGCGGATCACCGTCGACCTCCGGCGCGCCGACTACGGCCCGTCCCACCACTGGATCACCGACGACACCGGCAAGCGTCTCTGCCCCTCCTGGAACGCGGACGGCAGCACGGGCTGCGTCCTGCCCGAGGGCTCCGGCGGCTACCGCGTCCTCGCCGTCATCGGCGACGTCGAGCAGACCGGCGACGGAGGGCCGTACACACTGAAGGTCCGCCGCCTGTCGAACCCGGCCGGCTGCGCCGCCGCACCGGTGAACGCCTATGGCAGCGCGCCCACGCGGGCCGCGCCCGAGACCGGGTGCAGGATCGTCACTCCCTCCGTGACCGGCCGATACGAGGTGCGGGCGATCGGCGAGTCCGGCTCTGCCTCGGAGATCGATGTGTACGCGGCGGACGGCACGACCGTCTGCGCGTCCACGCCGACGTGCGCGCTGACGGCGGGCACCCCGTACACGCTCGTCACCGATCAGGCCGTACGGATCCTCGACCGCGCCTCGACCGAGGGCTGCACGAGCGGCGTCGAGCTCGCCACCGCCTACCGGGGTGTCTTCGGGGCCCCCGGCACGGTCGACTGTCTGAACCTGCCGGTTCCGCAGGGCGCCCACATCGCCGTCCTGACCGACCGCGCCCCCGGCATCACCGTCGTCGACGCGAACGGCACCGCCTTCTGCGCCGACGCGCTGTGGGACGGCACCTGCGTCCTGGGGGGCACCGCCCCGTACCGCGCGCTGATCAGCGAGCGGGACCCGTCCGAGGACAACGACGGCTACCGCCTCGTCGTCCACCGCACGGACACGCCCAGCGCCTGCCGCACCTTCACGGCCGGCGACTTCACCGGCCACCCGGCCCGGATGGCCGTGACGACCGGCGCGGGAGTCTTCTCCGACTGCCTGACGATCCCGGCGGACGGGCACTCCGCGCACGAACTCGTGCAGATCCAGAAGGTGTCCGGCGACTCCCTGGCCGAGGTCAGCGTCCTCGACGCGAACGGCAAGCGGATCTGCGGGATCCGCTCGTACTACGGAACCTTCACCACCTGCGCCCTGACGCCGGGGATCGCGCACACGGTCCTCGTCCAGGGCCGTGACGAGCCCGGCGAGTTCGCGCTGACCCGTCTCGACGTCACCGACACGGCGCGCGGCTGCGTCACGACCCCGGCCACGGCCGTCGGAGGCCCCTCCACCGGCGGAGTCCCGGCCGCGCCCGGCACGTTCCTCTGCCACCAGGTGACCACGGAGTCCGCCGGGGACATCCTGCACCTGAACGTGCGCGACGCGGAGGGCACCGCCCGCCAGATCGGCTACGACGCGAGCGGCAACGCGGTCTGCGACTACTTCGCCGCGGGCTGCGCCGTCACCGGCTCCACCCGCTACCAGGTCCTCGTCCAGGTCCCGGAGGGCAAGACCGCCGCGGCCGCCTACCGTCTCGACGCCCTGCGCATCGGTACGGCCGCCGGGCCCGCGCCCGAGTGCGTCAAGGTCCCGAACGTCAGCTATGGCTTCGGCCCGCTCACCGGCACCCTGTCCGAGCAGCGGACGGCGGTCTGCGCGGTGCTGCCGACCGCGTCGGGCGACACCTTCGACCTGCGGTCCACGCCCGCGGGCAGCTTCGATCAGTCGCCGACGCCCTGGCTGTACGACCAGTCGACGTTCAAGAACGGCTGCCAGGGGTGGATCTCCAGCGAGGGCCAGAACTACCAGTGCGGCCTGGCGAACGCCTACCCGCGCGTGTCCCGGCCGAGCACGATCGTGATCGGTCTGCCGGAGAAGCCCGCGCAGGCCTCCACGGCCGTACGGGTCGACGCCACCTGCACCCACTATCTCTGCGGCCCCGACGAGCGGACCATCGGCACCGTCGGCCCGGCCACGGTCGGCCGGGGGAAGATCTCGATGACCGTCACCGGCTCGGCGCTGCCCGACTCCGCCAAGGTCGTCCTGACGAGCGGGTCCTTCCGGGCCGAGTCCACCACCCTCTCCGTCGCGCCGGACCGGCGCAGCATGACGGTGGGCCTGGACCTGACGAACGCGCCGCTCGGCACGCTGAACACCAGCGTGTACGCGTTCGGCGCGCAGTACATGAAGCCCTCGGTGACCGTCGTCGCCGCCCTCCGCAACACCGCCGCGCCCGGTCTCTCCGGCACGGCGGTCGTCGGCGGGAAGCTGACGGCGAGCGCCGGCTCGTGGTCGCTGCCGGTGGACTCGCTCGCGTACCAGTGGCGGGCCAACGGCGTCGCCATCGCCGGCGCCACCGCCTCCACGTACACGCTGCCGTCGACGCTCTTCGGCAAGCAGCTGTCCGTGGCCGTGACCGCCCGCAAGGCCGGGCATCCGGTCGTGACCGCGACGAGCGCCGCCGTGGTGGTGAAGGGCGTCGCGCCCAAGCCGACCACCGTGCCGCGCGTCTCCGGGACCGTGCGGGTCGGGTCGAAGGTGACGGCGGTCGTCGGCACCTGGACGCCGGCGCCGACCTCGTACGCCTACCAGTGGCGGGCCAACGGCGTGGCGATCGCGGGCGCGACGGGCGCCTCGTACGTGCCCGTCGCCTCCACGCTCGGCAAGAAGCTGACCGTGACGGTCACGGCACTGCGGACCGGGCACCTGAGCGGGTCGTACACGACGGCGGGCGTCACCGTCGCCGTCGGCCTCGCGCCGAAGGCGACGACCGCGCCGTACGTCACGGGCACGGTCCGGGTCGGGCGGACGCTCACCCTGAACCGGGGTGCGTGGACGCCGGCGCCGACCTCGTACGCGTACCAGTGGTACGCGAACGGGCGGGCGATCAGCGGGGCGACGCGGACGACGTTCACGCTGACGTCGGCCCAGCGCGGGCTGAAGATCACCGTCCGGGTGACGGCCTACCGGACCGGGCACGCGGCGGGCGTCGCGTGGACGCGGTCGACGGGGGCGGTCGCGGGCTGACCGAAACCGGTGGCCGTCATCCCCTGCGAAGGCTTCCCATCTGACGTGCCGTCAGTTTCAATGGACGGTGTGATGGGACACGCGGGGATGGCGGCCACCGCCGTCCGACACCTGAGAGCGGCCGGTTCGCCGACGGCCGTGGAACCACTGCCCCGGCCGGCCCTGCGCGCGGTACGGGAGGACGAGCGCCCGCCCGTCGACCCGGCCGAATTCCGCCGCGTCCTCGGCCACTTCGCGAGCGGGGTCACGATCGTGACGGCCCTCGACGCCGACGGACCGACGGGCTTCGCCTGCCAGTCCTTCGCCTCCCTCTCCCTCGACCCGCCCCTGGTGGCCTTCATGGTCGCCCGCACGTCGACGACGTGGCCGCGGATCGCGGCGGCCGGGACCTTCTGCGTCAACGTCCTCGGCGCCGGACAGGGCGAACTGTGCCGGTCCTTCGCGGTGAGCGGCGCGGACAAGTTCGCGGGCGTGGAGTGGGAGCCGACCCCGGCGACGGCCTCGCCGCGCCTGGCGGGCGCGCCCGCCTGGATCGACTGCACGATCACGACGGTCCACACGGGCGGGGACCATCTGATCGTGGTGGGCCGGGTGGAGGGGCTGGACGCGACGGAGGAGGACGGGGACCCGCTGCTGTTCCACCGGGGGCGGTTCGGGCGGTTCAGCGCGTAGACCCGCGGCCCGCCGTGTGGGCCCGCGCCCCAGCCGGCGCCGTCACTCCCGGTGCGGGTTCAGGCGCGGAAGCCTCTGGCCGTCATCATGCTCCCGCCAGGGACACCCCCTCCGTCCGGGGTCGGGCGATGACCAGGGCCATCAGGGCCGCCGCCGCGCACAGGGCGCCCGAGGCGTACCAGACGACGTCGTACGTGCCGAAGACGTCGCGGGCCACGCCGCCCGCGAAGGCGACGGCCGCCGCGCCGACCTGGTGGGAGGCGAGGACCCAGCCGAAGACGATCGCCGAGTCCTCGCCGTAGTGCTCGCGGCACAGGGCGATCGTCGGCGGGACCGTGGCGACCCAGTCCAGGCCGTAGAAGACGATGAAGAACAGCATCGGGGGGTGCACCGACGGCGCCAGGAGCATGGGGAGGAACAGGAGCGAGATGCCGCGCAGGGCGTAGTAGACCGCCAGCAGGCGGCGCGGCGAGAAGCGGTCCGTGAACCAGCCCGAGGCGATCGTGCCGACGACGTCGAAGACGCCGATCACGGCCAGGAGGCCCGCCGCCGCCGTGACCGGCATCCCGTGGTCGTGCGCCGCCGGTACGAAGTGCGTCTTGACCAGGCCGTTCGTCGACGCCCCGCAGATCGCGAAGGAGCCGGCCAGGAGCCAGAACGGGCCCGTGCGGGCCGCCTTGAGGAGGACCGTGACCGCGCGCCGCGCCGCGCCCGTCACCGGCGCGGGCTTCGCCACGTACTCCCCGCCGTACGGGGCCAGTCGGACGTCCGCCGGGTGGTCCCGGAGCAGCAGCCAGACGAAGGGGACGACCGTGAGGGCCGCAAGGGCCACCGTCACGGCCGCCGGGCGCCAGCCGTGGTGTTCCACCAGCCAGGAGAGGAGGGGGAGGAAGATCAGTTGGCCCGAGGCTCCCGCCGCCGTCAGGATGCCCGTCACCAGGCCCCTCCGCGCCACGAACCAGCGGTTCGTGACCGTCGCGGCGAAGGCGAGGGCCATGGAGCCGCTGCCCAGGCCGACGAGGACGCCCCAGTAGAGGACGAGCTGCCAGGCCGCCGTCATCCACACGGTGAGGAGCGAGCCGGCGGAGATGATCGTCAGGGCCACCGCCACCACCCTCCGGATGCCGAAGCGGTCCATCAGCGCCGCCGCGAACGGCGCCGTCAGGCCGTACAGCGCGAGGTTCACCGAGACGGCGAAGCCGATCGTCCCCCGCGACCAGTGGAACTCCTCGTGCAGCGGCTCGATCAGCAGGCCCGGCAGGGAGGCGAAGGCCGCGGCGCCGATGATCGTGACGAAGGTGACCGCCGCGACGAACCAGGCGCGGTGGATGTGAGAAGTACGGGGCGCGGGTGTACGAGGGGGCGTTTCCGTTGTCTGGGCCATGCCATCGAGCATCCCGGCCCCGCCCCCTCCCCCACCATTGGCCCGGATGACAGGTTTCCAACAGATCGGGCCACGGCCCTACACCCGCGGCAGCGCCCTGATCGGCCTCACCACAAGCAGCGCCGCCACCACGAGCACCGCGATCCCCGCCCCCGTGAGCAGCACCTCCTCCGTGCCGACCACCGCCGCCACCGGCCCCGACAGGGTGCGGCCGACGCCCATCATCAGGAGCGAGCCGGCCACGTCGTACGCGTGCATCCGGTTCAGGGCCTCCTGCGGCACGTGCGTCTGGACCGAGGTGGACCACATCACCAGCCAGAAGGCGAAGGCCGCCCCGCCGATGAACTGCCCCGCGCCGAGCGCCGCCACCGGGGCGCCCAGGCCGAGCAGGGTCAGGTTCACGGGCAGGCCGGTCAGCGCCACCGCGCCCGCCGCGAGCGGGCGGCTCGGGCGCAGCCGGATCGCGAGGAGCCCGCCGACCGCGCTGCCGGCGCCGTTGACGGCCATCAGCACGCCGTACGCGGCCGAGCCGTGCTCCCCGGTGACCAGGCTCGCGGTGAGCGGCACCATGGGCCCCGCGACGGTCAGCCCGTACACCGTCCAGATGGAGATGACGCCCCACAGCCAGCTCCGGGAGCGGAACTCCCGCCAGCCGCCGACGAGTTCGGCGCCGAGGGAGTCGCGCCGCGCGGTGTCGGAGGGGATCGGGGCGAGGCGTATCAGGAGGAAGCAGACGGCGCTGATCGCGAAGGTGACGCCGTTGACGGCGAAGGCCGCGCCCGCGCTCCAGACCGCCACCAGCAGGCCCGCCGCGGCCGGGCCCGCCATCGTCATGAGGGCCTCGACGACCCGCAGGACGGCGTTGGCGCGCTGCACGTCGGGGGCGATGCGCGGGATGGTGGAGGCGACGCCCGGCTGGAAGAGGGCGGCGCCGATCCCGCTGAGCACGGAGAGGGCGTACACCACCCAGAGCGGCGGGCCGCCGAGCGTGAAGGAGACGGCGAGGACGGCGGCGCCGGGCAGCCGCAGCAGGTCGGCGATGATCATCATGCGGCGGGCGGTGAACCGGTCGGCGAGGACGCCGCCGAAGAGCACGAAGACCGCGAAGGCGGCGGTCCAGCCGCCGAGCGCGTAGCCGACGGTGGAGCCGGGGTGGCCGGCGCCGAGGAGTCCTGCGGCGAAGGCGACCGGGACCATGCCCTCGCCGAAGACGGCGACGCCCCGGGCGACGAAGAAGAGCCGGAAGTTACGGTTCCACAGCGCGAGCGGCACCGGCGACTGCTGTACGGGCGACTCGGGCGACTGCTGTACGGGCGGCTCGACCGGGACGGGAATCCGTCCGGCGGCCTCAGACTTGTACGTGTTGTCCGTCACGGACACGTACTCGTACCAGCCCTATGGTCTGGACCACCACCGAATTACGGAGGGAGCACCGCCCGTGCCACCGTCGCCGCACCGCGTCGCCGTTCTCGCCCTGCCCGGCCTCCTCCCCTTCGAGCTGGGCATCCCGCACCGCATCTTCGGCCGCGCGAAGGCCCCCGGAGGACGGCCGCTGTACGAGATCGTGACCTGCGCCCCGGTCGCCGGGCCGGTGCGGACGGACGCCGACTTCGCGATCCACGTCGAGCACGGCCCGGAGGCGCTCGCCACCGCCGACACGGTCGTCGTGCCCGCCTCGTACGAGCTCGGGCCGGTCTACGACGAGGGCAGGCTCCCCGAGGAGCTGGCCGCCGCGCTCGCGCACGTCCGGCCCGGCACGCGCCTCGTCTCCATCTGCACCGGCGGGTACGTCCTCGCCGCCGCCGGCTTCCTCGACGGGCGTCCGGCCACCACCCACTGGGCGCACGCCGACCACTTCCAGCGCCTCTTCCCGAAGGTCCGGGTCGACGCCGACGTGCTGTACGTGGACGACGGCGACGTCCTCACCTCCGCGGGCGTGGCCGCCGGGATCGACCTCTGCCTGCACATCGTGCGCCGCGACCACGGCACGGCCGTCGCCAACACGGTGGCCCGGGGCACGGTCGTGCCCCCGCACCGGGACGGCGGGCAGGCCCA
>NZ_MWIG01000342.1:0-7606 GCF_002156145.1 Streptomyces sp. NRRL B-24572
TGTTCTCGCTGACCGCCACCACGAGGAATTCGACCACCGTCGTCGGCAAGGGCGTTCAGGTGACGGTCGGCATCGACATGGCCGCCCTCCAGCAGGCCACCGGCGGCGACTTCGCCTCGCGCGGACGCCTCGTCGCCCTGCCGGCCTGCGCGGCGGCCACGCCCGAGGTCCCGGCCTGCCGGGTCGGCAAGCCCCTGACCATGCGCCAGGACAAGGCCACCGGGCGGGTGACCGCCGAGGTCACGGTGCCCCTCGCCACGGCGCCCGCCTCCGCGCCCACGCGTACGTCGTACGCGAGCCCGGCCCCCATGCTGCTGGCCGCCGACACCCAGGATTCCGGCGGCGGCGGCGACTACAAGGCCACCGCCCTCGCCCCCTCCTCCGCGTGGTCGACGGGCGGCTCCTCCGGCGCGCTGACGTACAGCTACGCCCTCCAGGCCCCACCGGCCCTGGGCGGGCAGGCCCCGGCCCTCGCACTGGACTACGACTCCTCGTCCGTCGACGGCCGCACCTCCGCGACCAACGCGCAGGCCTCCTGGATCGGTGACGGCTGGGACCTGAACCCGGGCTTCGTCGAGCGGACCTACCAGCCCTGCGACGACGCGGGCATCGCGGGCTCCGGCGACCTGTGCTGGGCCGGCTACAACGCCTCCCTCTCCCTCGGCCAGCACTCCGGGCAGCTGGTCCGGGTCTCCTCGTCGGCCGCCGCGACCGATGCCGAGACCGGCGTGTGGAGGTTGAAGAACGACGACGGCACCCGGGTCGAGTTCGGCTCCGGCGCCGCCAACGGCGTCCAGGACGGCGCCTACGCGAAGGTCACCGATCCCGGCGGCACCGTCTACTGGTTCGGCGTGAACCACCTGCCCGGCGGCGACAAGACCGACACGGCCACCGACTCCGTCTCCAGCGTGCCCGTCTACGCCCCCAAGAGCGGCGACCCCTGCCACGACCCGGCCAAGGGCGCCGGCTCCTGGTGCCGCATGTGGCAGCGCCTCTCCCTGGACCACGTCGTCGACCCGCACGGCAACCTGACGACCTACCGCTGGGCCCCGGAGACCAACCACTACGCGCGTGGCGGCGGCCAGAACGGCGGCAACGGCACGCTCGAGCCGTACACCCGGGCCACCACCCTCGCCCAGGTCTCCTACGGCCGACGGCTCGACGAGCAGATCGCGGCCAAGGGCACCCTGGAGCCCGCCGCCCGCGTGACCTTCACGACCGCCGAACGCTGCGCCGACCAGAGCATGTGCGACCCGTCCCAACGCACCGTGGCCAACAAGGGCAACTGGCCCGACGTGCCCGTGGACCAGGAGTGCGCGTCCGGCTCCACCTGCGCCTCCTTCGGTCCTACGTACTTCACCACGCGCCGGCTGGCCTCCGTCCTCACCGAGGTCCGCACCGGCGGCGTCTGGAAGGCCGTCGACGCCTACGTGCTGAAGCACTCCTTCCCCGACCCGAAGGACACCACCAGCCAGAAGACCCTCTGGCTGGATTCGATCCTGCGCACCGGCAAGGCCGGTTCGACGGACACGCCGCTGCCCGCGGTCGCCTTCACCCCCACCATGCTGCCGAACCGCGTCGACGGCACGGACCTGGTGCCCGCCCCTCCGCGGATGAACCGGCCCCGCATCCAGCAGATCGCCAACGAGACCGGCGGCGTTCTCAACGTCGACTACGACCTGCCCGGCTGCTCGCGTCTGAACAACGTCATGCCGGCGGCCGAGGACGACAACGCGAAGTCCTGCTACCCGGTGCGCTGGACCGTGCCGGGCGCCGTCATCGGCTCCGACCCGGTGCTCGACTGGTTCAACCACTACACGGTCAAGTCGATCACCGAGAACGACACCGTCACCGACGCCCCGCAGAAGATCACCAGTTACACCTACGACAAGCCGGGCTGGCACCGCGACGACAGCCAGTTCACCGACGCCAAGGCCCGGACCTGGGGCGAATTCCGCGGCTTCGCCACCGTCACGGCCACCACGGGCAGCGGCGGCGACGGCCCCAAGTCGCAGGTGCGCACCACGTACCACCAGGGCATGAACGGTGACGTGCGCAAGGACGGCAGCACCCGGACCGCCCAGTTCACCGACGCGCTCGGCCGCACGGTCACCGACCACGACTGGCTCGCCGGCCGGGTCCTGCAGACCGAGACCTACGACCAGGCCGGCGGCACCGTCACCAGCCACACCGTGAACTCGGCCGCGGGCGAGCAGGAGACCGCCCGCCAGTCCCGCGGCACCGGCCTGCCCGACCTGGTGGCCCGGTACGCCGCGACCACCACGACGGCCGTGGCGAGCTCGAAGAAGGCCGACGGCACCTGGTGGAAGACCACGAAGACCACCAAGACGGACAAGGACCACGGCAACCGCCCGGAGTGGGTGCTCGACCAGGCCGACGGACTGCCCGACCTGTGCACCCGCAGCACGTACGCGACCGCGCCCGACCCGCAGCGCACCAACCTCGTGGCAGAGACCGTCGCGGTCTCGGGTGACCTCGCATGCACCGCCGCCCCGGTCGCCGCGAACACCGTCTCCCGCAGCCGGATCCTGTACGACGGCAAGCCCTCCGGCCAGAGCGGAGCCATCGGCGACCCGACCGGCACGCAGGTCCTTGAGAAGTACGGGACCGACGGCACCCCCGAGTTCACCGACACGGCCTTCACGACGTACGACGCCTACGGCCGTGTGACGACCGCCACCGACCCCACGAGCACCGACGCCCAGCACCCCGGCGGCGCGCTGACCCGGACCACCTACGCCCCGGCCACCGGCGAGCTCCCCACCACCCGCACCACGGCCGCACCGGCACCCGGCCAGGACCCGGCCGTCACGTGGGACACCGTCACCACGCTGGACCCGCGGCGGGGGCTGACCCTGTCCGAGCGCGACCCCAACGGCCGCACCGGGACCTTCGTCTACGACGGACTCGGCCGGCTCACCGCGCTGTGGCGGCCCGGCCGCGGCCCGTCCACCGACCCGCAGGCCGACATCACGTACGACTACGCCGTCTCCCAGGCCGCTCGTACGCCCACGGCCGTCACCACCTCCACCCTGCTGTCGGACGTGGGCACGCCGGTACGCACGCTGAGCGTGTCGATCCTCGACGGCTTCGCCCGGGAGCGGCAGACGCAGGCCACCCCGCCGAACCCGGACTACCCCGGCCGTGTGATCACCGACACCGTGTACGACTCCCAGGGCCGGGTGCGCCTGTCGAACGCGGCCTGGTACAACAACGACTCCGGGCCGGTGGGCACCTTCGCACCGGCCGCCGAGTCGACCATCCCGACCCAGACCCGCACCTCGTACGACGGCCAGGGCCGCCAGACCGCGGTGGCCACCTGGTCGCTGGGCGTGGAGCAGAGCCGCACCACCACGAGCTACCCCGGATCCGACCGCACCGACACGGTCCCGCCCGCCGGGTCCTGGCCCACCAGCGTCGTCACCGACGCCCGCGGCCGCACCAGCGCGCGGTGGCAGTACCGCACTTCGACCGTCACCGGGAACCCTGCGGACGCCACCGTCTCCGTGTACGGCTACACCGTCGACGGCAAGCCGCTGACCCGCAAGGACGCGGCGGGCAACACCTGGTCGTTCGGATACGACCAGCGCGGCCGGCAGATCTCGAGCACCGACCCGGACGCCGGCACCGCCGGCCAGTCCTACGACACGGCCTCGCGCCTGGTCTCCAGCAAGGACGGGCGCGGTACGACGCTGCTCCGCACGTACGACCTGATGGGTCGCCAGACCGGGCTGTACGCCGGGTCGGTGACGGCGGCCCAGCAGCTCGCCGGGTGGACGTACGACAGCGTCACCGGCGGCAAGGGCAAGCCGGCCTCCTCCACCCGTTACGTCGGAGGCGCCGCCGGCCAGGCCTACGCCAGCACCGTGACCGGTTACGACAACGCCTACCGGGCCACCGGCGTCAAGATCGGCATCCCGGGAAGCGAGATCGGGCAGACGGGCACCTTCGAGTACACGGTGCCCCGTTCGTTCGACAAGTTCACGGGCAAGCCGCGGACGGCCAAGATGCCGCCCGTCGGCGGTCTGCCGTACGACGACATGGTGTACTACTACGACAAGTACGGCGAGATGTACAAGTACGCCGGCGCCACCACGTACGACACGCAGACCGACTTCGACGCCTTCGGCCGTCCGATCCGGTCCACCGTGAACCCGTTCGGCTCGCAGGTCGTCACCACGCTGGACTACGACCAGGGCAGCGGGCGCCTGCGCAACCAGTACCTGGACAAGCAGACGTCCCAGAACGGCGCCGTCCAGCAGACCTCGTACACCTACGACAAGGCGGGGCACCTCACCTCCCTCACCAACACCCCCGACAACACCCCGGCCAACCGCGACCGCGAGTGCTTCACCCATGACCACCTCGGGCGGCTCACCACGGCGTGGACGGACACCGGCGCGCTGATTCCCCCCGGCCAGGGCCAGACCCTGGACCAGGGCGCCTGCGCCAATGCCACGCCCACCAGTGGGGCGGTGGCCCCGGCGCTGACCACGGTCGGCGGCGGCGCCCCCTACTGGCACGAGTTCTCGTACGACGTGACCGGCAACCGCAAGACGTTCGTCAACCACGACATCGCGGGCGACACCACGAAGGACGCCACGACCACCCAGGGCTTCCCGGCCGCCGGCACGGTCAACAACGGGGCGGGCGCCGGCGGTCCGCACTCCCTCGGCTCGACCAGCACCAAGACGGGGACCACCACGAACAACTCCGGCAGCACCAAGTACGACGGCGCCGGAAACCCCGTGAACGCCTACGCGTCCAAGACCAGCACCACCCTGATGGCCTGGACACCGGACAACAAACTGGAGAGCCACACCCCGGCGATCCAGATCACCGGCATCGGCGGCAAGTGCCTGGACATGCAGAGCGGCAGCTCGTCGGCCGGCACCCCGGCACAGATCTACACCTGCAACAGCGGCGGCGGTCAGCGCTTCTCCGTGGCCGGTTCCCTGCTGAAGGTCTTCAACAAGTGCGTCACCGCCATGGGCACCACGGCCGGTTCGCCGGTCCAGCTGCAGTCGTGTGACGGAGGCGGCGCCCAGACCTGGACGCGGCGCACCGACGGCACCCTGTACAACGCGGCGGCCGCCCGCTGCCTGGCGGTACCCGGCGACGTCACCACCAACGGCACCGACCTGGTCGTGAACGACTGCGCCGGCACGGTGCCGGCCGGCCAGAAGTGGACCGCCACCGACAAGATCACCTCGTACGTCTACGACGCCGAGGGCAACACCATCGTCCGGCGCAGCCCCGGGAAGACCGTGGTCTCCCTCGGCGACACCGAGCTGGTCTACGACACCGTGGCGAGGACGCTGACCGGCACCCGGTACTACCCGGTTCCGGGCGGCCTGACCTCGGTCCGGGTCGGCAACGGCGGCCTCACGGTCCAGCTGGCCGACCACCACGGCTCCGGCGTCCTGACGATCGACCTGGCCACGACCGGCCTGGACGAGACCCGACGGCTCATGGACCCGTTCGGCAACCCCCGCGGCGCCCAGCCGGCGGCGGGTGTCTGGCGCGGCCAGAAGGGCTTCGTCGGCGGCACCCAAGACGACGGGACGGGCCTGACGACCCTCGGCGCCCGCCAGTACCAGCCCACCACGGGCCGCTTCCTCAACCCGGACCCGCTGATCGACGCCGACGACCCGCAGCAGTGGAACGGCTACGTCTACAGCAACAACAACCCGCTGGACGGCAGCGACGCCGGCGGTCTGTTCTGTGACGGCTGCAGTGCGAACAACCCGGACTCGGTCTGGAACGACCACGGCCCGGGCTGCACGAACGACGCTTGCTACTACGACGACGGCGAGTTCGCGTACGACGTCCTGCCGCCCGGCAAGGGCGAGGGCGACGGGGCGGACTCCCATACCCACCTGAACCGCGGCAAGCACGTGGGCGCGTACGGCTCCAGGGAGGCCGACGACTTCGACCGCAACGCCTACCTTCGCCTCCAGATGCTCAAGTGGGACTTCTCCACGGCCCTGCTGAGCATGTCCGCCCAGCTCACGCAGCACTATCTCGACAACAGCGGCGAGGACTACGTCCTCGCGCCCGACGACGTCGACGACCTGCTGCGGGCGAGCGGCGTCCGTGAACCGCTGGACGCCTACATCAACAGCGTGTACGCGGAGCTGAAGGACACACAGGGCCGGACCTCGTTCGACTCGCTGTGGATGCAGGACGCGGCCGCCGGACTGCAGAACCCCGACTGGTACCTGGGCCTCCGCAACATCGAGTACCGGGTGAGCGGGACGGTGGAGGACGGCACGATGAACTACTCCGTCCAGGTCTACAAGAACTACAACTTCGACGACGGCGAGAGTTTCATGGGGGTCGACTTCACCCCCTTCGCCAAGCTGCACGAGGCCGGCCTCGCGCACGAGTACGACATCGTCGGAACGTCGACGCGGCAGTCCTTCAACGGCTGGGACACAGAGCCTGGACTGGTCTACGTGGGAGGCTTGTAGGCAGGTGATCCGTGGCGGACGCGCATCCCGGTGCCGGGGTGCGCGTCCGCCGTACGTCGGAGGAGGGCTGCCCGGTCCGGCACCGGGTCGTCGCCGGCCGAGACGTGCGGCTCGCCGGTTCGGAGATCGAGTCCGCTTACGGCAGGCGCCAGTCCACCGGCTGCGCGCCCTGGCTCACAAGCAGCTCGTTCGCCCGGCTGAACGGGCGGGAGCCGAAGAAGCCCCGGTCCGCCGACATCGGGGACGGGTGCGCGGACTCGATCGCCGGCAGGTCGCCGAGGAGCGGGCGGGCCCTGCGGGCGTCACTGCCCCAGAGGATCGACACCAGGGGCTTGCCCCGGGCGGCCAGCGCGCGGATGGCCTGCTCGGTCACCTCTTCCCAGCCCTTGCCCCGGTGGGCGCCCGCCTTGCGCGGGGCCGTGGTCAGCGCCCTGTTGAGCAGCAGGACGCCCTGGCGGGTCCACGGCGTCAGGTCGCCGTTCGACGGCCGGGGCAGGCCGAGGTCGGTGTGCAGCTCCCGGAAGATGTTCTCCAGGCTGGGGGGCAGCGAGCGGACCTCGGGCGCGACCGAGAAGCTGAGCCCCATCGCCATCCCCGGTGTGTGATACGGATCCTGACCCACGATCAGGACCCGCACGTCGTCGAAGGGCTGCTGGAAGGCCCGCAGCACGTTCTGCCCGGCGGGCAGGTACGTCCGGCCCGCGGCGATCTCCGCCCGCAGGAAGTCGCCCATCGCGGCGACACGCCCCGCGACGGGGCTCAGGGCCTCCGCCCAGCCGGGCTCCACCAGTTCGTTCAAGGGTCGCGCTGTCACGGTCCGTCACTCTACCGGCCTACGCTGACAACCCGGTCCGGCCCGGACCTCCGCCCGCTCCCGCGCACGTCTTCGAGGATGGTGCACCGTGGTTTTCGTGAACGAACCCTTCGAGGGCCTTGTCGTCGGCGTCGACTCCGGAGGCTCGGGGCTCCGGATCGCCCTGGCCGAGGCCGCGAGCGGCGCCGTCCTGGAGACCGTCTCCTCCCGGGAGCCGGTGCGGACGGGGCCCGGCGGGATCTCCGCCGGGCACTTCCTGGAGCAGGTCCTGCCCGCCGTCGCCGCCCTGCGGGAGCGG
>NZ_MWIG01000343.1:0-10056 GCF_002156145.1 Streptomyces sp. NRRL B-24572
GTCCACGGCCTCCAAGAGCCTCCCCGCGGCCTCCCTGACGACGCCCGGGTCGTCCGTGGGCCCCCGCAGCGTCTCGGACCGGGTGAGCGTCGAGAAGTCGTACCGCCGCACCTTCAGGACGATGGTCCGCCCGGAGTGCCCGGAGGCCCGCAGCCTCCCCACGCACCGGTCCGCGAGCCGTTCGACCTCTATCCGGATCCGCACCCGGTCGTGCAGGTCCACGTCGAAGGTGTCCTCGACCGACACCGACTTGGCGTCCCTCTCGGCCACCACGGGCCGGTCGTCGTACCCCTGGGCCATCCGGTGCAGCGAGGCCCCGTGCGCCCGCCCCAGGAGCCGTACGAGCTCGTCCTCGCCCGCCTCCACGAGGTCGGCGACGGTGGTCATCCCGGCGCGCCGAAGGTGCTCCCCGGTGGCCGGCCCGACCCCGGGCAGGATCCGTACCGAGCGCGGCCCGAGCAGCTCCCGCTCGGTCCCGGGCTCGATGAGGACGAGCCCGTCCGGCTTGGCCTCCTCGGAGGCGATCTTCGCGATCATCTTGGACCCGGCGAGCCCCACGGACCCGGTGAGCCCCGTCGTCGCGAGGATGTCGGCCCGCAACCGCTCCCCCGCGGCCCGCGCGCTCGCGCCGTCGTCGGCGACACCACCGGCTTCGAGGTCGACGAAGGCCTCGTCGAGGCTGAGGGGCTCCACGAGCGGGGAGAGCCGCCGGAGCAGTTCCATGACCTGGTCGCTGATCGAGCGGTAGAAGGCGAAGCGCGGCACGAGATAGGCCGCGTTCGGCGCGAGCCGCCGCGCCTGGCCCATCGGCATGGCCGAGTGCACCCCGAAGCGCCGTGCCTCGTAGGAGGCGGTGGCGACCACGCCCCGCGGCCCGAGACCGCCGACGATCACGGGTTTTCCGCGCAGGCTGGGCTTCGACGCCTGCTCGGCTGCGGCGAAGAAGGCATCCATGTCGAGGTGCAGGATGGTGGGCGCGGCTCTCACACGTCCGATGCTGCCCTACGCCACTGACAACGCCGCCGAGGAACGCCCGGGCGCCCCGCCGGGCCCGAGGCGCCCCGAAGGGCGAAAGCCGCCCTCAGACCGCCTCGCTCGGGGGCCGCCTCGCTCGGGGGCCGCCTCGCTCAGACCGCCTTGTCGCGCCGCCGCCGCGCCAGCTCGTCGCCGGGGTTGTGCCCGATCAGCGTCTCGCCGGTGTCGACCCGCTCCCCGTGGAGCTGCGAGAGCGCGGCCTCGACGTCGCGCCAGACGACCCCGACGGCGATGCCGAAGACGCCCTGCCCGCCCTGGAGGAGGTCGACGACCTCGTCGGGCGAGGAGCACTCGTACACCGTGGCCCCGTCGCTCATGAGCGTCATCCGCTCCAGGTCCCGGAAGCCCCGGGCACGCAGGTGCTGCACCGCGGCCCGGATGTTCTGGAGGGCCACCCCGGTGTCGAGGAAACGCTTGACGATCTTCAGTACGACGACGTCGCGGAAGCTGTACAGCCGCTGCGTCCCCGACCCGTACGCGGGCCGCACGCTCGGCTCCACGAGGCCGGTGCGCGCCCAGTAGTCCAGTTGGCGATAGGTGATCCCGGCGGCCGCGCAGGCCGTCGGCCCGCGGTAGCCGATCGCCGCGTCGGCGACGCCGGCACCGGTGTCCGTCCCGAAGTCGCCCACACTGCCGTGAAGCGGATACGGACCGCTCTCCCCGGACGCGCGTCCGAGCGAGCTCCCTGCCGTACCGTCCGCGCTGCTCATCACGCCGACCCTCCGTCCTTGACCTGCCCACACGAAGGTAGGCAGTCACTCGGGGTGCGTCAACGATCGCCACACTCGGCACGCCGAGTGATAATCACCCTGAGAGTGGTTTCGCGTGTCCTTCTCCAGGGAAAGGCTAGTCGAATGCTCTGACGGCACCCCGCGGACGGCCTCCGGCCGCACCGCCGCGCCTCACTGGCTGCTGCTCCCGAAGTCCTCCGGTGAGATCTGGTCGAGGAACTCGCGGAACTTCTCCACCTCGTCCTCCTGCTCGTCCGGAATCGCGATACCGGCGTCGTCCAGCACACCGTCGCTGCCGAAGATCGGCGTCCCGGTCCGAAGGGCCAGTGCTATCGCGTCCGACGGCCGCGCGCTCACCTCGACGCCGCTGGCGAAGACCAGCTCGGCGTAGAAGACCCCGTCGCGCAGATCCGTGATGCGGACCTCGGTGAGCTCCTGTCCCACGGCCTCCAGCACGTCCTTGAACAGGTCGTGCGTCAGCGGCCGCGGCGGGGCCATCCCCTGCTGGGCGAAGGCGATCGCGGTCGCCTCCCCCGGTCCGATCCAGATGGGGAGGTACCGATCGCCTCCCACTTCACGCAGGAGCACGATCGGCTGGTTGGAGGGCATTTCCACCCGGACACCCACAACGTCGAGCTCGTTCACACAGCAACCCTAGGACGTGCCCGACCGGTTTGGATAGTCGGGCCCTCCACGACCCCTGCCGGAGCGCCCTCCGAGCGCCCTTTCGGGTCACTGCAGCCGGATCCCCAGCGCGGTCTGGACGAGGGCCGCGTGCAGCCGCACCGACTGCGCGGCGAGCTCCTGCGCGGTGGCCTCCGCATGGGCCCTGGTCTGCGGATTACGGTGCCGGCGCAACGGCGCGACCACCTGCTCGATCAGCCCGGCCTCCCGGTCGGCGGCCGCCTTGACGGCCCGCAGGTGCCGGGGCTCCAAGCCGAATCGCCCGAGGTCCGCGACGAGTCTGGCGACGGTGACGGTCTCGGCGTCGTAGCCGCCGCCCTCCGCCTCGGCGATCAGACCGTACGACTCCCACTCGGCGAGCTCGGTCTCGGTCACCTCCGCGGCGGCGATCAGCTCGGCCCGCCCCAGCCGCACGGCGGCCGGCGCCTCCGCCTCGTCCTGCTCCCAGGGCCCTTCGAGCAGGTCCCGCCGGCGTCCGGGCGCCGGGAGCTTGATCGGCTCGCCCCGTTCGAGGGCGTCGAGGTGCTCGCGGATGACCTTCAGCGGAAGGTAGTGGTCCCGCTGCATCCGCAGGATGCGGGCGAGCCGCTCCACGTCCTGCGGGCTGAACTTCCGGTATCCGGAGGCCGTCCGCCGGGGCTCGACCAGCCCCTCGGCCTCCAGGAACCGGATCTTGGAGATCGTCACTTCGGGAAATTCGTCGCGCAACTGGTTCAGCACCGTGCCGATGCTGACCAGCCGGTCGCCCGCGGTGGCGGTGCCGGATCCGGCACCGCCCGTCGGTGTTCGCAGCATGGACCTTCCCTGAAGGGGCTTTCCCCGAGGCGTCACACGCCTCGCTGGCTCGAGTAGAAGACCAGCCGGTACTTGCCGATCTGCACCTCGTCGCCGTTGGACAGGACGACCGAGTCGATCGGCTCACGGTTGACGTACGTGCCGTTGAGGCTGCCGACGTCGGCGACGGTGAAGCTGCCGTCCTGCGCCCGCCTGAACTCGACATGCCGCCGGGAGACCGTGAAGTCGTCCAGGAAGATGTCGCTCTGCGGGTGACGGCCGGCCGTCGTCAGATCGGCGTCGAGCAGGAACCGGCTGCCCGAGTTCGGACCCCGGCGCACCACGAGGAGCGCGGAGCCCGAAGGCAGCGCCTCCACGGCGGCGAGCGCCTCGGGCGACAGCGACGGAAGCGCGGTCTGGCCGGTGACCTCCGCGTCGTACGCCTCGAGCCCCGAGATGGAGATCGTCGACGTCGTCTCCGACGCGCGCTCGGGAGCGATCCCGCCCCGCAGCGGCGTGCCGCAGTGGGAGCAGAACCGGCTGTCGGCCGCGTTGCGGTGACCGCACCTCGTACACACCGGCATGGACGCATCCTCCTGCCGCGGCTGCCCCGCGGAGGTCTGTGTCGCGTACGGGTCGGGCGTAAACCCTCCACCCGTACTTGAGGTTGATGGTTCTCCGAAACCTATGCGGGCGGCACCGGCAGGGTCAACAGACGACGCGCCCTGGGCGCCCGGAATGTCACCGCCCCGACCGTCGACCTCGTCACGGAACAGCGGGCGCTCGGCACCCTGCTCCTCGCTCTGGGCGTGGCGCGACGCGCGGTGCTTGGCGTTGCCGCCGTCCTCACGTCCGCTCTTGCCGAACAACTTCGCAAAAAAACTCACGGGCGATTCCCCTTGACCGAAACAGACCCGCCCGTGGGGCAGGACGAACCGAGATCCTTCACACCTGCCGACCCGGACACCTTCACAACGTCCGTATCCTCCGGACAGTTTCCACCACGCACCACCCTTGTGGTGCGCCGACCCCCCGCAACGTCATGCCCTTGTCGCGGGACCCCCCACGTCCCCCTCTCACTGGGAGGACGACTGAGCGTAGTCAGGCCGCTTCGCGGGTCGCAAGGCGTCGACGACGATCTTCGCCGACCGCTCCACCGTGGCCGTGGCCTGCTCCTTCTCCAGGGTCTGCACGACACCGCCGGGGATGTTGAGCGCGGGCTCGAGATCTTCCGGCTTGCCGATGACCTTGAAGACGTACGGAGCGGCCACCTTCGTTCCATCGATCCGCATGTCGTCACCGCTACCGGTGAAATAACTGTCCGCAACCACCCGGACACCGTTGACCTGGATCGCCTCGGCGCCCGCCGCGCGCAGTTCCTGGATGGCGTCGAGCAGCATGTCCGACTCGACCGCCCCGGTGGGGTCCCCCACCGTGAGGGTGATGCCCGGCCCCTCGGCGGCGACGGAACCGGCCAGGATGCCGAGCTGCCGTTCCTTCTCCTGGGTCTGCTTGCGCGCCTCCTCGGCCTGGTCCGAGCTGGACTCCAGCTCGGAGCGCTGCTTCTCCAGGCGGGCCTTCTCGTCCTCCAGGCGCTGCGTGCGGTCGTCGAGTTCGTCGAGGATCCGCACGAGGTCCTCCTGGCGGGCCCCGCGCAGCGCGCTGTTCTCACTCGTCGAGGAGACCTGGATGGCCAGGCCGAGACCGAGGACGAACAGCAGCAGCGCGACGACGAGTTGGGCCCTGGTCACCCGTGGCGGCCACAGGGCGGAGGCGAGCCTCCGCCGCCCACTCGGCTCGGCGACGGCCGGCGGCCCGGCCACGACGGGCGCCTCGGGTACCTCGGGCACCCGGACGTCCTCGCGCGACGTCCCGGTCTTCGGGGGCTCGGGCTTCACGACCTCGGGCTTCACGACCTCGGGCCTCACGACCTCGGGCTTCACGGCCTCGGGCCTCACAGCCTCGGGCCTCACAGCCTCGGGCCTCACAGCCTCGGGCCTCACGATTTCGGGGGTCTCGGGCTGCTCGCCCCCGGGCCTCTCCGGGTTCTCGGGCTTCTCCGCGTCCTCGGGCCGCTCGGGGTTCTGAGGGTTCTCGCTCATCGGCCTCACGCCCGGAAGACGTGACGCCGGATGGCGGCCGCGTTGGAGAAGATGCGGATGCCGAGCACGACGACCACACCGGTCGACAGCTGCGCGCCGACGCCCAGCTTGTCGCCGAGGAAGACGATCAGCGCGGCCACGACCACGTTGGAGAGGAACGAGACCACGAAGACCTTGTCGACGAAGATCCCGTCGAGCATGGCCCGCAGGCCGCCGAAGACCGCGTCGAGGGCGGCGACCACGGCGATCGGAAGATAGGGCTCGACCACCGCCGGAACCTCGGGACGGACCAACAGCCCGACCACGACTCCGACGATCAGGCCCAGTACGGCGATCACGATGTGCCCTTCCCTGTGTCGGCCGTGGCCCGACCGGAGGGCGTCGCCACCCCGGCCCCCCTCGGCTCTGCGGTACGTACGGTCAGGCTCGGCGCGGCCGGCAGGCGCACGTCGCCCTCGACCGAGATCCTGCTCCTGATCCCGAAGTTCTCCACCAGCGCGTGCAGATACTGCCCGTCGGCGCTGTCCTGGAACGCGGTGCTCAGCCGCTGTCCGCCCCCGATCGCGAGGACGGTGTACGGCGGCACCAGCGGCTTGTTGTCGACCAGTATGGCGTCACCTGCGGCCCGGATCGCGGACAGCGATGTCAGCCGCTGGCCGTTGATCGCGACGGCCTCGGCACCCGACTCCCACAGCCCGTTGACCACCCGCTGCATGTCCCGGTCGCGGACCCGGCCGGTGTCGGAGAAGCCACTGCTCTCCCTCGGTCCGCCGCCCCCGGTGTCGCTGTCCTTGGCGTCGTCGACGACGAGCTTCACCCCGGGACCGTGCACGGGCGTCGCGCCCGACAGCAGGGCCACGAGCTCGGCCTGGTCGCCGCCGTGCTGCTGCAGGGCCTGCCGCTGGCGCTTTCCGACCTCGGTCCGGATCTGCTCGACGTCCGCCTCCAGCCGGTCGGCGGTCGACGTCTCCTTCTCGATCCGGTCGATCAGGTCCTGCCGCTCCTTGGCGACGACCGGCGCGGAGATCCGTGCCTCGGCCGCACCGACGGTCACCACGACGGCCGCGAGCAGGAGCCCCGCGGCGACACCCAGTTTGGCCCGCAGGTTACGGGGCAGCCCACCGCCCTCGGCCGCGCGCCGGGCAGTCGCCTCGGCGTAGCCGTCGTCGAGCGCGTGGTCGATCACGTTGTTCAGCAGCGACATGGACGCGTCCGGACGCGGCGGCGGTGATCCGGTGCTCCGAACGGGGGGCTGCTGCGACATGCCGCACATCGTCGCACGTCGCACGACCTACCGCCGAATGGCCCCTCGGTACGGCCGGGAGGCACCCCTCGGGCGCCTCCCGGCCGGAACCGTCCAGACCGTCAGCGACCTGCGCTGTCGACCACCTCGGCCCACTCGTCGAGCAGGGCCTGGGCGGAGGCGTCGTCGGGCCCCTCCGCCCACAGATGGGTGACGGCCTCGGCGGGGTCCGGCAGCACCATCACCCACCGCCCGTCGGCCTCGACCACCCGGACTCCGTCGGTGGTGTCCACGGAGCGGCTGCCCGCGGCCTCCACCACCCGGCGCATCACGAGCCCCTTCACGGCCCACGGGGTCGCGATGTCCTTCTTCAGGACGTGCGCCCGCGGGATCCGGGCGTCGATCTGGCTCAGCGTGAGCTGCGTCCGTGCCACGAGGCCGATCAGCCGCACGAAGGCGGCGGCCCCGTCGAAGACGCTGCTGAACTCGGGCACGATGAACCCGCCGCGCCCGTCGCCGCCGAAGATCGTCGACTCCTCGCGTCCGACCCTGGTGAGGTCGTCGGGCGAGGTGGTCGTCCACTCGACCTGGGTGCCGTGGTACGCGGCGACCTGCTCGGCGATACGCGTCGTGGTGACCGGCAGTGCGACCCGCCCGGACCGCCGCTCGGCCGCCACCAGGTCAAGGAGCACCAGGAGCGCCCGGTCGTCCTCGATGATCCGCCCCCGCTCGTCCACGAGCGAGAGCCGCTCGCCGACGGGGTCGAACCGCACCCCGAACGCGGCCCGCGCCGAGGCCACGATCTCCCCGAGCCGTACGAGGCCGGCCCGCCGGCTCTCGGCCGACTCGGTGGGGCGGGACTCGTCGAGCCCGGGGTTGATCGTCAGCGAGTCGACCTGGAGCCGCCCGAGCAGACTGGGCAGGACGAGTCCGGCGCTGCCGTTGGAGGCGTCCACGACGACCTTCAGCCCCGCCTCGGCGATCCCCGTGGTGTCGACGTTCCGCAGCAGCGAGCCGGTGTACGAGTCGAAGACGCTCGCGGGGAACGACAGGTCACCGATCTCCCCGGGGAACGCCCGCCGGTACTCCTGGCGCGCGAACACCCGGTCGAGCTTCCGCTGCCCGCCCTGCGAGAGGTCCGCCCCGCGTTCGTCGAAGAACATGATGTCTACGGAGTCGGGCACCCCGGGCGAGGTCCGCACCATGATCCCGCCGGCGCTTCCCCGTGCGGTCTGCTGCCGCGCCACCGGCAGCGGTACGTTCTCCAGGTCCCGTACGTCGATGGCGCTGGCCTGCAGCGCGGAGATCACCGCCCGCTTCAGCGCCCTGGCACCCCGGGAGTGATCGCGCGCGGTGGTGACGGTCGACCCCTTCTTCAGGGTCGTGGCGTACGCCCCCGCCAGCCGTACGGCCAGCTCGGGGGTGATCTCCACGTTCAGGATGCCGGACACCCCGCGCGCCCCGAAGAGATGGGCCTGTCCCCGGGATTCCCAGATGACCGAGGTGTTGACGAAGGCGCCGGCTTCGATCGTCTTGAAGGGGTAGACGCGCACGTTCCCCTGCACGATCGATTCTTCTCCAACGAGGCACTCGTCCCCGATGACGGCTCCGTCCTCGATCCGGGCGGCCCGCATGATGTCGGTGTTCTTCCCGATCACGCAGCCCCGCAGATTGCTCTGCTGCCCGATGTAGACGTTGTCGTGGACGACCGCCTTGTGCAGGAAGGCACCGCTCTTCACGACCACGTTCGAGCCGATGACGGTGTGCTCACGGATCTCGGCGCCGGCCTCGACCTTGGCGTAGTCACCGATGTAGAGCGGTCCGCGCAGCTCCGCCTCGGGATGGACCTCGGCGCCTTCCGCGACCCACACCCCGGGCGAGATCTCGAAGCCGTCGATGTCGACCTGGACCTTGCCTTCCAGGACGTCCGCCTGGGCCTTCACATAGCTTTCGTGGGTGCCGACGTCCTCCCAGTAGCCCTCGGCGACATAGCCGAAGATCGGCTTGCCCTCCTTCATGAGCTGCGGGAAGACATCGCCCGACCAGTCGACCGGAACATCCGCTTCGACATAGTCGAACACCTCGGGCTCCATCACGTAGATGCCCGTGTTCACGGTGTCCGAGAAGACCTGCCCCCAGGTGGGTTTCTCGAGGAAACGCTCGACCTTACCCTCTTCGTCGACGATCGTGATCCCGAATTCCAGCGGATTGGGCACCCGGGTCAGACAGACCGTGACGAGGGCGCCCTTCTCCTTGTGGAAGGCGATGAGATCGGAGAGGTCGAAATCGGTAAGCGCGTCCCCCGAGATGACGAGAAAAGCGTCGTCCTTCAACGCTTCCTCTGCGTTCTTCACACTTCCCGCTGTACCGAGTGGCTTTTCCTCGTTGGCATACGTGAGCTCCATCCCGAGCTCTTCTCCGTCGCCGAAGTAGTTCCTGACGAGAGAGGCGAGAAACTGCACGGTGACGACGGTCTCGTTGAGACCGTGCCTCTTGAGCAGTCGTAGGACGTGCTCCATGATCGGCCGGTTCACCACCGGCAGCAGAGGCTTGGGCATGCTCGAGGTCATGGGGCGAAGGCGGGTTCCTTCGCCACCGGCCATCACGACGGCCTTCATGTCGGAAGCGTCCTCCTTGAAGAGACGACGGTCCTGCCGACTTCACCTGTCTGCTCAGGGGCCCTCTGGACGTCCTCGTTGTTGCCGGCGACGCTGCTCGACACAGGACAGACGGGCTCAATCGGCCGCGGTATCCGCCTTCACGAGTCGACGGACCTGGACCACGTAGAGGATCCCTGCCCACCAATACAGAGTTGTACCCCATCCGGCGAAGGCCCACCCGAAAACTTCAGCGAGTGACGAAAGCCAGCCGGTTCCGTCACTGAGAAGCAGCAGCGGGAAGGCGTACATCAAGTTGAAAGTCGCAGCTTTCCCGAGGAAGTTCACCTGCGGCGGCGGGTAGCCGTGCCGGCGGAGGATTCCCACCATCACGAGCAACATCAACTCGCGGGCGAAAAGAGCGGCGGTCAGCCAGAGCGGCAGGATCTCGCGCCAGGTCAGCCCGATGAGCGTGGAAACGATGTAGAGCCGGTCGGCGGCGGGGTCGAGCAGCCGGCCGAGGCTGCTGATCTGGTTCCAGCGCCGGGCGAGCTTCCCGTCGAGATAGTCGCTGACGCCGCTGAGCATCAGCACGAGCAGGGCCCAGCCATCACTGTTGGGACCGCCGAACACGGGCCGGAGGATCAGCCACAGGAAGAGCGGCACACCCACGAGGCGAGCCATGCTCAGGATATTGGGGATGGTGAGGACCCGGTCGGTCTGAACGCGAGTCTCCTGGACCTCCACCCGGGGGCCTCCTGGGAACGTACGGACGATGCCCCCTGACCTTACCCTCAGCCACAACACCGCCGCGCACAGGGGCACCGCCTGCCAGGAGAACGCAAAAATGCCTCAACCCCCGGACAAGGCCCGGGGGTTGAGGCTAAAAA
>NZ_MWIG01000344.1:0-2138 GCF_002156145.1 Streptomyces sp. NRRL B-24572
GTGATCTCCTTGCGGCCGAAGGCGGCCAGCGAGATGTCGGCGACCTTGTAGTCGGTAAAGGCGGTGTCGGTGAACTCAGCGGGCGCCAGCGAACTCATGTGTTTCTCCGTAGGACTTGGGGTTGAGGCCCAGGACGTTGGCATGGATGTCCAGGGCCGCGGTGGAACGGTTCAGGGTGATGTAGTGAAGCCCGGGGGCGCCTTCTGCCAGGAGGCGACGGCTCATCTCCGTCGCGTGCTCGACACCGATCTCGTACGCAACATCGCGGTTGTCGCGGGCCGCGTCCAGTCGTCTGGCGAGTGTTTCCGGGAAGGCCGCGTTCGACAGCTCGGCGAAGCGGCTGATCTGTCGCACGTCGGTGGCCGGCATGATCTCCGGGATGATCGGGGTGTCACAGCCGGCGGCGGCGACCCGGTCCCGCAGCCGCAGGTAGTCCTCGGGGTCGAAGAACATCTGCGTGATCGCGTAGTCCGCACCCGCCCGGCACTTCGCTACGAAGTGCCTGATGTCGCTCTCCCAGTCGGAGGAACGCGGGTGCCGCTCCGGGAAGGCCGCGACACCGACACTGAAGTCCCCCAACTCGCGGATCATTCGGACCAGTTCGTGAGCGTGGGTGAAACCCTGCGGGTGCGGGGTCCACTCCCCCCGCGGATCGCCGGGCGGGTCGCCGCGCAGGGCCAGCACGTCACGGACTCCGGCATCGGCGTACTGACCGATGATGTGCCGCAGTTCGGCGACCGAGTGCCCGACGGCCGTGAGGTGAGCGACCGGTCGCAGGGTGGTCTCGGTGACGATCCGCTTCGTGACCTCGATGGTCCGGTGACGGGACGAGCCGCCCGCCCCGTACGTCACCGACACGAAGTCCGGCTTGAGGGCCTCGACCCGCCGGATCGCGTCCCACAGGGTCTGCTCGCCCTTGTCCGTCTTCGGCGGGAAGAACTCGAAGGAGAAGGTGGGGGTCACAGCCGTCGGCCTCCCGCGTTGAAGTAGCTCGCCTCCGGGTGGTGGACCACGATCGCGTCCGTGGACTGCTCGGGGTGCAGCTGGTACTCCTCCGAGAGCTGGACTCCGATGCGCTCGGGCCCGAGGAGTCCGGCGATCTTCGCCCGGTCCTCCAGGTCCGGGCAGGCCGGGTAGCCGAGGGAGTAGCGGCAGCCCTGGTACTCGGTGCGGAACATTCCCTCCATGGCGGCGGGGTCGGCAGCGCCGATGCCCCACTCCTCCCGCACCCGGGCGTGCCAGTACTCGGCGAGCGCCTCCGCCAACTGAACGGACAGACCGTGGAGTTCGAGGTAGTCGCGATAGGAGTCGGACTCGAAGAGCTCGGCCGTGGCCTCGCCGATCTTCGAGCCGACCGTGACCATCTGCAGGGCGAGCACATCGGTCTCGCCGGACTCCTCCGCACGGAAGAAGTCGGCCAGGCAGAGGCGGCGGCCCCGCTGCTGGCGGGGGAAGGAGAAGCGGGTCCGCTCGCCTCCGTGCTCGTCCAGGACGATCAGGTCGTCGCCCTTGGAGACGCAGGGGAAGTAGCCGTAGACGACGGCCGCTTCGAGCAGGTGGCCCGTCTGCAGCCGGTCCAGCCAGCCGCGCAGACGTGCCCGGCCTTCCGAGTCGATCGTCTCGTTGTCCTTCAGGCCCCACTGGCCCTTGAAGAGGGCGGTCTCGTCGAGCCAGGGGGCGTACGCGTCGAGGGGGATGCCCTTGACGACCTTCGTCCCGAGGAAGGGGGGCTCGGGTACGGGGTTGTCGGCGGCCACGTCGGAGCGGCCGGCCGGCTCGGGCTCCCGTGCTTCGAGAACCGGGGTCTCCCGCTTGGGCACCCTGCGCTGCTTCAGCTCCGGCAGTACGGCTCCGGGGACACCCCGCTTCACTCCCATCAGCGCGTCCATCAGCCGCAGGCCCTCGAAGGCGTCACGGGCGTAGCGCACCTCGCCCTCGTACAGCTCGTGCAGGTCCTGCTCGACGTACGCCCTGGTCAGGGCCGCCCCACCCAGGATCACCGGATACTTCGCGGCCAGCCCCCGGCCGTTGAGCTCCTCCAGGTTCTCCTTCATGATCACGGTGGACTTCACCAGCAGGCCCGACATGCCGATGACGTCGGCGTTGTGTTCCTCGGCCGCCTCCAGGATCGCGGAGAC
>NZ_MWIG01000345.1:0-6033 GCF_002156145.1 Streptomyces sp. NRRL B-24572
TCTCCTCCGGCTCGCCCGCTAAGCGGGCGAGCCGGAGGAGAAGCGCCGCAGCAGCGGCGAGAGCACCAGGACGGACTTGGTGCGCTCCACGAAGGGCTCGCCCGCGATGCGTTCCAGGACGCGCTCGAAGTGGCGCATGTCCGAGGCGAAGACCTGGACGACGGCGTCCGCGTCACCGGTGACGGTCGACGCGGACACCACCTCGGGGTACCGCTCCAGACCTCGCCGGATGTCGTCCGGCGAGGTGTTGTGGCGGCAGTAGATCTCGACGAAGCCCTCGGTCTCCCAGCCGAGCGCCGCCGGGTCCACCCGTACGGTGAATCCGGTGATGGCGCCCTCGGCCCGGAGCCGGTCCACGCGCCGCTTCACTGCGGGGGCGGAGAGTCCGACGAGCGAGCCGATGTCGGCGTAGCTGCGGCGGGCGTCTTCCGCGAGGGCGTGGACGATGCGTTCGTCGAGGTCGTTGAGTCGCACTACGGGTGGATCACTTCTCTGCTGGAGCCTCTGCCAGGGCCGGAGCCGTGGCCAGTCGGGAGCGGCGAATGCCGTACAGGAAGTAGAACACGAGCCCGGCGGCCATCCAGCAACCGAAGACCACCCAGGTGACGACGTCGAGGCTCGCCATGTTGTAGAGGCAGAAGCCGAAGCCGAGGATCGGGAAGACCGGGCCGAGGGCCACCTTGAAGGTGCGCGGCATGTCGGGGCGGGTGCGGCGGAGCACGATGACCGCGACGTTGACCAGGGCGAAGGCGAAGAGGGTGCCGATGCTGGTGGCGTCGACGAGCTTGCCGAGCGGGATGACCGAGGCGAGCGCGCCGCAGAAGAGCGACACGATGACCGTGTTGATGCGCGGGGTGCCGGTCTTGCCGCTGACCTTGCCGAAGACCTTCGGGACCAGGCCGTCGCGGGACATCGCGAAGAGGACGCGGGTCTGGCCGTAGAGCACGGTGAGGACGACGCTGGCGATGGAGATGACGGCGCCGGCGGCGAGCATCGTGCCCCAGAAGGTCTGCCCGGTGACGTCGTTCATGATCGCGGCCAGGGTGGCCTCGGAGCCCTCGAAGGCCTTCCAGTGCCAGGCGCCGACGGCGACGGCCGCGACGAGGACGTACAGCACGGTGACGATGAGCAGCGAGAGCATGATCGCCCGCGGCAGGTCGCGCTTGGGGTTCTTGGCCTCCTCGCCGGCCGTGGAGGCGGCGTCGAAGCCGATGTACGAGAAGAAGAGGGTCGCGCTCGCGGCGCCGACGCCGGTCATGCCGAGCGGCATGAAGTCCTTGTAGTTGCCGGACTTGAAGCCCATGAAGCCGATCGCGCAGAAGATCACGAGGGTGACGATCTTCACCCCGACCATGATCGTGTTGACGACGGCGGACTCGCGGGCGCCGCCGAGCAGGAACACCATGGCGAGCATCACGACGATGAGGCCGGGCAGGTTGATGACGCCGCCCTCGCCGGGCGCCGAGGAGAGCACGTCGGGGATGGTGACGCCGATGGTCCCGTCGAGCAGCTCGTTGAGGTACTCGCCCCAGCCGACGGCCACGGCGGCGACGGAGACGCCGTACTCCAGGACCAGACACCAGCCGCAGACCCAGGCGACGAGTTCACCCATCGTTGCGTACGCGTACGAGTAGGAGGAGCCGGCGACCGGTATGGAGCCGGCCAGCTCGGCGTACGAGAGGGCCGAGAACAGGGCTGTGAGACCGGCGATGACGAAGGCGATCGTGACGGCGGGGCCGGCCTTCGGAACGGCGTCGCCGAGGACGACGAAGATGCCGGTGCCGAGCGTGGCGCCGATGCTGATCATGGTCAGCTGCCACATCGAGAGCGAGCGGCGGAGACTGCCGCCCTCACCCTGGCCACCCTCGTCGACCAGGCGTTCCACCGGCTTGCGTCGGATGAGTGCGCCGAGAGCGGAGGTCTTCGGGGCGGTCGTGTCGACGACCGGTGGGGCTGCGCCGTGATCCAGCACTGCGGAGGCTCCTTATCGCTGCCTGTGGGGTTCGGAGACGACCGCGGCGGTGCGCGGGCATGCCGGAGCACACCCGCGGGGGACGGAAACCGCCGAGCAGGCGGTCGACGCCACTCCTGGTACGAGGCATGAGCCTAAAGGGAAGAGCTTCGCAGTCGTAATGCAGGGTTGTTGCGCAGTGCCGGATGATCATTGCGCGCTTCGGGCCCAGACGGGCAAACATTGCGCTCCCCCGCATGAATCGACACATCCGGGTGTGAACCGGCACGCGCACGCGTATGGACTCCTCATGCGGAATGACACACGCTGCGAGCCCCTGACGACCGCCTTCGGCGGCCCACGATCGGAGGCCCCGGTGCACTGGCTCGACCCGTCACCGTTCCTGCGCGGCACGGCCTGGCTGGACGGGGACCGGCCCGTACGCGCCGACCCCGACGACCTCGAACGGCTGCCGTGGGACATCGCCGAGCGGGCCGCGCTGCCCATCGGGGTACGGATCGAGTTCACGGCCGCGCCCGGCACGCGCGCGGTGGAGCTCCGCTACCGGGCGGCCGTCCCGGCGCCGGACGATCCGCTGCGGGCGCTGCGCCACTGCTTCGCCCTGTGGCGGGGCACGCGGCTCGTCGGCGAGGTCTGCGCGGCTCCGGCTCCGGAGGCCGTCGTGAGGCTCCCCCTCCCCCCGGACGGCGGCGTGTTCACCCTCCACCTCCCGGAGGGCCAGGCGCCCGTGCCGCTCGCGCTGCGGGCCGTCGGGGGCGCACTCTCCCCCGCCCCGGCGCGGCCCCGGTGGCTCGTCCACGGCGACTCGATCACCGAGGGCTGGTGGTCGACCCGCCCGGCACACTCCTGGCCGGCCACGGCGGGGCGGCTGCTCGGCCTGGACACGGTGAATCTGGGGTACGCGGGCGGGGCGAGGGGCGAGCTACCGCTCGCCGAACACCTGTCCCGCCTCCAGGGCGATCTGATCACCCTGGCGTTCGGAACCAACTGCTGGTCCCGGGTGCCGGCCACGGCCGACTGGCTGTACGCGACGGTCCGCGCCTTCGTGGGCCTGGTCCGCCGGGGCCACCCGGACACCCCGCTGCTGATCGTCTCACCGGTCCTGCGCCCGGAGGCGGAGCACACCCGCAACGCCCTGGGAGCGACCCTGACGGAGCTGCGGCGGGCCATGGAGCGGGCGGGCCGGGACCTGGCGACGGAGGGCGACGCCCACCTCCTGGTCCTCTCCGGCCGCCCTCTGCTCGGCCCGGAACACCTGGCGGACGGGTTGCACCCGAACGATGCGGGGCATGCGCGGATGGCGGCGGCGGTGGCGGGGGCGCTGCGGGGAGCGCTGAAACCGCCTCGCGCCCGCTCGGCCCCCTGAGCCGCGCGCCGTACGGGGGACCCGCCCGTGCGGGGCCCGCGCCCGTGCGGGGCGTCGCCCACCCTCCGTGCTGGCCCGCACCCGTGTGGGCCTCGGCCCGCTGCCGTGTGGGCCTCGGCCCGCAGGGCGGGACCGGTGGGCACACGGGACAGTGCCCCCAGCCGGGCCCAGGCTTCCGTGCCTGGGCCCGCACCACGAGCGCGGCGCACAGTCGGTGCGGGTCAAGGGCGCGGGAGCCTCGGGCGCCGGCGGGCGCGGGCCCACAACGGGCGGAGTGCGGGCCGTAACGGGCTTGGGCCCCGGGAGCGAGGTCCCGGGGCCCAAGGCGTACTACTGCGTGAGCGGTCAGCTCCAGCTCGCGTGCAGCGGCTTGCCCTCCGCGTAACCCGCCGCCGACTGAAGACCGACGACCGCCTTCTCCTCGAACTCGGCGAGCGAGGCCGCACCGGCGTAGGTGCAGGACGACCGCACGCCCGCGATGATCGAGTCGATCAGGTCCTCGACGCCCGGACGCTGCGGGTCGAGGAACATGCGCGAGGTGGAGATGCCCTCCTCGAACAGCGCCTTGCGGGCGCGGTCGTAGGCGGACTCGTCCGAGGTCCGGTTCCGGACGGCGCGGGCCGAGGCCATGCCGAAGGACTCCTTGTACGCACGCCCCTGGGCATCGTGCTGGAGGTCGCCGGGGGACTCGTACGTCCCGGCGAACCAGGAGCCGATCATCACGTTGGACGCACCGGCGGCGAGCGCCATGGCGACGTCGCGCGGGTGGCGGACACCGCCGTCGGCCCAGACGTGCTTGCCGTACTTCTTCGCCTCGGCGGCGCACTCCAGGACGGCCGAGAACTGCGGGCGGCCGACGCCGGTCATCATGCGGGTGGTGCACATGGCGCCGGGTCCGACGCCGACCTTGATGATGTCGGCGCCCGCCTCGATGAGGTCCTTGACGCCCTCGGCGGCGACGATGTTGCCCGCGACGATCGGGACCTGCGGGTCGAGCGCCCGGACGGTCTTGATCGCGGAGATCATCGACTCCTGGTGGCCGTGCGCGGTGTCGATGACGAGCGTGTCGACGCCCGCGTCGAGCAGCTGCTTGGCCTTGCCGGCGACGTCGCCGTTGATGCCGACGGCGGCGGCGATGCGGAGGCGTCCCTGGGCGTCGACGGCCGGGGAGTAGAGGGTCGCGCGCAGGGCGCCCTTGCGGGTGAGGATGCCGACGAGCTTGCCGTCCGCGTCCACGGCCGGGGCGTAGCGCCGGTTGTGGGCGTCGAGGGTGTTGAAGGCCTCGCGCGGGTCGATGTCGGCGTCCAGGAGGAGCAGGTCCTTGGACATGACCTCGGAGAGCTGGGTGAAGCGGTCGACGCCGGAGAGGTCGGCGTCGGTGACGACGCCCACCGGGCGGCGGTTCTCGTCGACGACGACACCTGCGTCGTGGGCGCGCTTCGGCAGCAGGGAGAGCGCGTCGGCGACGGTCTGGTGCGGCTCCAGGACGATCGGGGTGTCGAGCACGTGGTGGCGGCTCTTCACCCACGAGATGACGTCGGTGACGACCTCGATCGGGATGTCCTGCGGGATGACGACCAGGCCGCCGCGGCGGGCGACGGTCTCGGCCATCCGGCGGCCGGCGATGGCGGTCATGTTGGCGACGACGAGCGGGATGGTGGTCCCGGTCCCGTCGGGCGAGGAAAGGTCCACGGCCTGGCGGGAGCCCACGGCCGAGCGGCTCGGCACCATGAAGACATCGTCGTACGTCAGGTCGTAGGGCGGCTTGACGTCATTGAGGAAACGCACGTGCTGACATCCCAGTCGTTCGGATCGGCCCCTAGGCATTTCAGCCAGGGGAAAAAGCACGTAGTTCATTGTCCCACGAGGGGTGGCGCAGACGATCCGGGCTAAACGTCCGAGCCTTGGGCAGGGCGTGCTGTCGGATCCTCCAAATGGCCGAGCGAGAGGAGGACCGCGAGGCCTTCGGAGCTGGCCCGGGCCGCCGCCGAGAAGACCTCCTGGGCGATGGCCCAGTCCTCGGGACTGGCCTCGGCATAAGCCTGCCAGCCGGTCACGACGACCGCCATGGGTTCGCGCATATCGGCGAGGGAGTCGGCGAGGGCGTCCCAGTTGCGGCCGAACCACACGGGCAGCGGCAGCGCGCGCACGCAGCGGTTCATGAAGGCGGTCTTGTCGGTGACCCCGTGCAGGTCCAGGAGGACGGCGTCATCGATCCTCATCCGCGACCACCTCCCGGAACGTCTCGTAGTGGTCGTCCGTGTAGTACGTCTCCCCACCCCGGCCGGTGACGATGCGCCGGGCGCCCCGGTCGCGTTCGCCGGGGGTCTTCACGGTGTACTCGTGGTAGTAGCCGCGGTCACGCCGGGGCAGGACCCGCTCGAAGTTCGAGAAGACGGCGCCGTCCTTGGCATACGGGAAGGGGCCGCCGCGCGCGATGAGGGCGAGCGTCTTCCGGGCCTCGGGCGGCAGGTCCGCCGCTCGTACGGTGGGGAGCCCCGAGGTCCCGGTGGGCGCGGCGGCGGCCGTGGTGGCGGCGCGGGTCGGGGCGGCCGTGGCGGCGGTGCGGGTCGGGGCGACCGTGGTGGCGGCGCGGGTCGGGGCGGCCGTGCCGGTCCCGCCCCCGCCCGCCGAGGAGCACCCGGCCAGGAAGACGGCGAGGACGAGCGCGAGGAGCACGCGCAGGGGCCGGAGC
>NZ_MWIG01000346.1:0-5405 GCF_002156145.1 Streptomyces sp. NRRL B-24572
TGTTCGGGGACGTCCTCGTCGTCCGGTTCCGCACACGGGCCCGAGTGGTCGCAGTACGGCTGGTTCCCCGAGGCTCCGCAGCCGCAGAGCATGACCCGGGTCTCGTGGCGGTCCCCGTACGCACCGGTCACGACGAGGTCGCCCCGTATCACCAGCTGCCCGGCGGGCGTGCGGCGCACCGTGGTGGGGGAGTCCGGGGGCTCGGGCGCGGCGTCCTCGGGGCGGTGGTGGTACTGGAGCGCCCCGGACGGGCAGCGCCGGACGACCTCCGCGACCCGGTCCGGCTCGGCGGCGTCGGGCAGTACCCACGGGCGCCGGGACAGGTCGAAGACCTCCGGCAGGCCGTGGACGCACTCGGCCGCGTGCAGACAGCGGCGCGGCTCGAACGTGACGGTGATGCCCTCGCCCTCGTACTCCTTGAGCCTCGGCTTCTCGTCGCCCGCCCGCTCGCTCGTACGGTCGGTCGTGCGGTCTGTCATGCGACCAGCCTAGGAACGCCCGGCCGGGGACGCACCCTGGACGCGGAGCGGCCCGGGGCACTAGCTTCCGGCGCCATGACGTCCATGGGGAAGACGAGACGAATGATGTCGGTGGGGCTGATCGGGGCGGCGCTCGCGCTGACCCTGGCCGCCCCGGCGCGGGCCGGGGAGACCCCCACGGCAGCGGCCGGCTGGCAGCTGACACCGACCGGCACCGACGCCCGTTTCCGGGGGCTCGCGCCGGTCGACCGCAGGACCGCGTGGGCCGCCGGCTCGAAGGGCACGGTGCTGCTCACCACCGACGGCGGCCGGAGCTGGCGCAACGTGTCGCCGGCCGGTGCGGGCGACCTGGAGTTCCGCGACGTCGAGGCCTTCGACGCCCGCCGGGCCGTCGTCCTCGCCATCGGGGAGGGCGAGGCCTCCCGGGTGCTGCGCACCGAGGACGGCGGCGCCACCTGGACCGAGTCCTTCCGCAACACCGACGCGCGGGCCTTCTACGACTGCATGACCTTCTTCGACCACCGGCACGGACTCGCCATGAGCGACCCGGTCGACGGGAAGTACCGCATCCTCTCCACCCGCGACGGCGGCCGCTCCTGGGAGGTCCTGCCGAGCGCCGGGATGCCGGACGCGCTCCCCGGCGAGGCGGGCTTCGCCGCGAGCGGCCAGTGCCTGGTGTCGGCCGGACCCCGGGACGTGTGGATCGCGACGGGCGGCGGGGCCACCGCGCGCGTGCTCCACTCCGCCGACCGCGGACTGAACTGGACCGCGACCGACACGCCGATCCCGGCCGGCGACCCGGCCCGCGGCGTCTTCGGGCTCGCCTTCCGCGACCGCACCCACGGCATCGCCGTCGGCGGCGACTACCGCAAGGACCAGCCGTCCCCACAGGCCGGCGCGGTCAGCACCGACGGGGGCCGCACCTGGCGCCCCTCGGCCACGCCGCCGCCCGCCTACCGCTCCGGCGTCGCCTGGCTCCCGCACAGCAGGACCGCCGCGCTCGCCGTCGGCCCGACCGGCACCGACCTCACCACCGACGGCGGCCGTACCTGGCGCACGGTCGACACCGGCTCGTACGACACGGTCGACTGCACCGCGGACGGCTCCTGCTGGGCCTCCGGCGAGAAGGGCCGCATCGCCCGCCTCGCCACCGAGGACTAGGAGGGCAGCTCTTCCCGGTACGCGGCGATCCCGTCGGCCGTCTTGGTCGGGTAGAACTCCGTGATCCGGTACGCGCACACGCCCTCGACGCTGAACGGGTCGGCCGCCGTGATCTTCTCGATCTCCGCGCGGTCGACCCCGGCGGCCAGGATGATTCCGCCGTCCCGCGGGTTCTTCCGCCCCGACGCCAGGAACACGCCGTCGGCGTACTGCGCGTCCAGCCACGCGACGTGCGCGTCGAGGAGTGCGTCCACCCGCTCGACGGGCGCGGTGTAGGTCAATTCCAGTACGAACATGATCGCCAGGCTACCTGCCGCCGCCCGACCTCCGTTCTGGTCGGCCGCACCACTGGCCCACGGGGTCGCCAGGGCGGCAACCACCTCCCGTGGCGGCACCCGGGCACCCGGGGCGCCAGGGTCCCCGCTCAGCGAAGACCGAGCTTCTCGCGTTCGGCCTCGACCAGCTCCTCCATGAGGCCCTCCGGGTCCACCGTGTACGCGGTGTCATCGAGGGTGCCGTGGTTCCGGGTGTCCAGAGGCAGGCCGAGCGCGGCGAGTTCGGTGGCAAGCCGTCCGAACGCATCGTGCTCGTCCTGGTAGCTCGCCCGCTCGGCGGCGGCCCCCTCGGTCAGGGTGCGGCCGACCATGCGCCAGAAGGTGAATTCGGTGTCCAGCTCTATGAGGAGCCAGGCACGGTCCGAGGGTTCGTCGGGGTGCAGCCAGTAGCCGATCCACCCCTTTCCGCCCTTCGCCACGAGCTTGACGTACTTGGCCATCTCCGCGGCTCCGGCGTTCACGGCCTGCATCTCCGGGTCCGCGCGTTCCTCTTCGCTCAGATAGCCGGTGTCCAGGAGCGGGTGGACCTCTCCCGCCTCGAAGAATTCGAGGCCGAGGAGGCGGGTGAAGTCGGTGCGGCCTTCCCACTGGGCCACGAGCAGCACGCGCAGGTCGTCGGGTATCGGTCGGCCGTCCAGCCGCTCGCGGGAGAACTCGGCGAGCCGTGCGTCGTACATGCGCCCTCTCCGGAGGTCGAGGCAGGATCCTCGCTTCAACGTAACAGCGGTGTCCGAGACAAGAGGCCGGGCAGGCCGGTGACCGCATGCCTCCCCGTGATGCGGGACCGGAAGAGGTCCTAGGGTGGCCCGCATCATGACGATCATCGAGATTCCGGCGGGCTGGCCCGCCGACGAGAGCGCCGCCCGGGCCGTCCAGCAGGAACTGCGCGGGCGGCTCGTGCGCGACGAGGAGGGGCCGGCGGTCGGCGAGGGCCACGTCACCGGCCTCGACGTGGCCTACGACGACGAGCGGGACCTCGTCGCCGCCGCGGCCGTCGTGCTCGACGCGCGGACCCTGGACGTGGTGGAGGAGGCCACGGCGGTCGGCCGGGTCTCCTTCCCGTACGTCCCCGGGCTCCTCGCCTTCCGGGAGATCCCGACCGTGCTCGCCGCGCTCGACGCGCTGACCACCGACCCGGGCCTGCTGGTCTGCGACGGCTACGGCCTCGCCCACCCCCGCCGCTTCGGGCTCGCCAGCCACCTCGGGGTGCTCACCGGGCGGGCGTCCGTCGGCGTCGCCAAGAACCCCTTCACCTTCACGTACGAGCGGCCGGGACCCTCGCGCGGCGACGCGGCCCCGCTCCTGGCCGAGGGCGAGGAGGTGGGCCGGGCCCTGCGCACCCAGGCCGGGGTGAAGCCCGTGTTCGTCTCGGTCGGCCACCGCGTCTCCCTCGCCAACGCCTGCGCCCACACCCTCCACCTCTCGCCGCGCTACCGGATCCCGGAGACCACCCGGCACGCCGACTCGCTCTGCCGCCGGGCGCTCAAGGAGGCACTCGGGTCCGTCTGAGTACGCGTACGGAT
Source organism: Streptomyces sp. NRRL B-24572 (assembly GCF_002156145.1). Taxonomy (NCBI): domain Bacteria; kingdom Bacillati; phylum Actinomycetota; class Actinomycetes; order Kitasatosporales; family Streptomycetaceae; genus Streptomyces; species Streptomyces sp. NRRL B-24572. Next base: position 3,499 of record NZ_MWIG01000346.1, read on the forward strand.
ACCGGCCCGCCGCCCGGCCCGGCAGAGTGGGGCTCATGACAACTCCCCTTTCCGCTCCGCCGCGTTCGACCGGGCGCGGCCTGACCCTGGTCCTCGCCACCGCCGGAGTGCTCGCCCTGGCCTGGACCTGCGCCATCCTGTACGTCCTCACCAGCTGGACGTTCGGGTGATCGGGCGGCTGCGGTGCGTCGTCCTCGACTGCCCCGACGCCCTCGAACTGGCCGAGTTCTACCGGCATCTGATCGGAGGCGAGGTCGAGAGCCCCGACCCCCGGTGGGCCGTGGGCGAGGGCTCCGCCGTGCTGCGCGGCGACGCCGGCCCGGTCCTCGCCTTCCAGGGCGTCGCCGACCACCATCCGCCCGTCTGGGGTGCGCCGGAGCAGCAGTTCCTCCTCGACGTGCGGGTCGACGACCTGGCCGCCGCCCATGAGGCCGTCCTCGCACTCGGAGCCGTACCGCTCGACGGGGAGACCGGCGACGCGCGGGTCTACGCGGACCCGGCGGGCCACCCCTTCCGACTCGTACGGCCCTGACCGACGGGACCGGCGGGGAGGGAACGCCCCCGTGCCGCCGCCCGTTGGACGGGCATGGTGATGATGGTGAGCATGATGGTCATGGCGGTGGTCGTCATGGTGCCGTTCCTGCTCGGCGCGGCCCGGCATGTGGTCCTGCGGACGGGGCGGCCGAAGTGGGTGCGGCGCCTCCTCGCCGCCCGCGCCAAGGACACGCCGACCGGTGCCGGTGCCACCGCCACCGACGAACTGCTCGCCTTCCTGAACGCGAACAAGCGCGTCCAGATCGAGCAGCGCGAGGAGGAGCGACTGATCCGCCACGACGTCCAGGACGGCGCCCCGCCCCGTACGGGCGTCGACCTGAACGCGGGCACCGCCGTGATCCGACCCGGCCGCGCGGAGTAGCCCTATCCCCGGTGCGCCACCCGGAAGCGGATGCCGGCCGCCTGGAGGCGGGCGGTCAGGGCGTCGCCCATCGCCGCCGCCGTCGTCACCTGACCGGCGGTCTTCGGCAGGGAGTCGAAGGCGAGGCAGAGGGCCGACTCGGCGAGCATCTTCGCCGTCTCGTCGTAGCCCGGGTCGCCGCCCGACACCTCGGTGAAGACCCGCCGCCCACCGCCCTCGCCGACGAACCGGACCGAGAACCAGCTGCGGGCGCGCCGCTCGGCCGACGGGCCCTCGCCCGATCCGTAACGGCCCATCAGCCAGGAGCGGACCGGCGGGAGTTGGGCGGCGGCGACGCTCGCGCCGATGGCGGCGGTGCCTCCGACGGCCATCGGGAGGGTCTTCACGGAGGCGTAGTGCCGGTAGCGGAAGTCCGGCCCGTACCGTTCGAGGGCCGCCGCCGAGCGGGCCACCACCTGCGGGTCGAGCGTCGGCAGCGGCAGCGCCCAGGTGCCCGTCTCCCGGCTGAACCGGGGACCGCCGAGCGGCGCGCGGGCCCTGCGTCCCACCAACCTCGGTTCGTGCAGGCGCCGTTCGTGCGCCGCCCGCAGTATCTTCCGGCCCCGGCCGAACGCGGTCAGAGCCGAGGCGAAGGTGCCGCCGGAGAACGCGGCCCCGGCCCGGACGAAGCCGTCGACCCGCAGGGGCACGTCCTCCGGCAACTGCCGGACGGTGAAGTACACGCCCAGGTCGTGCGGGACGGAGTCGAAGCCGCAGGCGTGCACGATCCGGGCGCCGGTCTCCCGGGCCCGCGCGTCGTGCCGCACGAACATGAGGTCCACGAACTCGGCCTCGCCCGTCAGGTCCAGATAGTCCGTGCCCGCCTCCGCGCAGGCCGCGACCAGACCCTCGCCGTGCCAGACGTACGGGCCGACCGTGGTCGCCACCACCCGTGCGGACTCGGCGAGTTCGCGCAGCGAGCCGGGGTCGGCCGAGTCCGCGACGACCAGCG
>NZ_MWIG01000347.1:0-8144 GCF_002156145.1 Streptomyces sp. NRRL B-24572
CACCTGCTGGGCGGCGGAACCGGAATCGGAAGCGGAACCGGAATCGGATCCGGATGTCGGCCGTGAGGCGGTGGGGGCGGGAGCGGGCGCGGTCGTGTGCGGCGTACGCGTCGGCCGGGGCGGCGCCGGCCGACGCGTACGCCGCACACGACCGCGCCCGCTCCCGCCCCCACCGCCTCACGGACGACATCCGGATCCGATTCCGGTTCCGCTTCCGATTCCGGTTCCGCCGCCCAGCAGGTGATCGGTCTCGTCAACGAGGAACGGGCCAAGGCGGGCTGCGGGCCGCTGACCGAGCACCCCCTGCTGACCAAGGCCGCCCAGGGGCATTCCGACGACATGGCCGCGCGGGACTTCTTCGACCACACCAACCCCGACGGCGACGGCCCCGGCGAGCGCATCACGGCCGCCGGATACACCTGGTCGTCGTACGGCGAGAACATCGCGAAGGGCCAGACCACCCCGGCGCAGGTGATGGACGCGTGGATGAACAGCCCCGGCCACCGGGCGAACATCCTGAACTGCGGTTTCAAGGAGATCGGCATCGGCCTCCACACCTCCGGCGGCCCCTACTGGACGCAGGCCTTCGGCAGCCGCTGAGGGCGGCGGGGCCCGGCGGACGGGTCCGGTGTGATGAGAACGACGTCCGACAGGGGGATCTTGACGCTTCCCTGACGCGTGACCCCGTATCGGCGGCTCGGCGTCTGTTTAGGCTTGCCCGGCCGTCCGTCGGATGGCCGAAAGTCGATACCTACCAGCACCCAGGGACACCCGATGGCCACCACCGATGACGCACGCTCCGGACGATTGCGCGCGTGGATGCTGGAGGGCCTCTCCGACATGGGGAAGGGCAAGCCCTCCCGCCCCAAGGAACCGGCCCCGGACGCCGGACACAAGGGACAGCGCTGGTGGCGGGTGATGTGCCTGACCGGTGTCGACTACTTCTCCACCCTCGGCTACCAGCCCGGCATCGCCGCCCTGGCCGCCGGCCTGCTCTCCCCCGTCGCCACCATCGTGCTCGTGATCGTCACCCTGGCCGGCGCGCTGCCCGTCTACCGGCGGGTGGCCGAGGAGAGCCCGCGCGGCGAGGGCTCGATCGCGATGCTGTCGCGACTGCTGTCCTTCTGGAAGGGCAAGCTCTTCGTCCTCACCCTGCTCGGCTTCGCCGCCACCGACTTCCTGATCACCATCACCCTGTCGGCCGCCGACGCCTCCACCCACCTGGTGGAGAACCCCCACCTGGAATCGGCGCTGCACGACAAGCAGATGATCATCACGCTCACGCTGGTCGCCCTGCTCGGCGCGGTGTTCCTCAAGGGCTTCCTGGAAGCCATCGGCGTCGCCGTCTTCCTCGTCGGCGTCTACCTCGCCCTGAACGCCGTGGTCGTGGTCAGCGGCCTGTGGCACGTGATCACCGAGGGCCACGTCGTCACCGACTGGACCGCCGCCCTGACCGCCGAACACGGCAACGTCTTCGCCATGATCGGCGTCGCCCTGCTCGTCTTCCCCAAACTCGCCCTCGGCCTGTCCGGCTTCGAGACCGGCGTCGCCGTCATGCCCCACGTCCAGGGCGACCCGGCCGACACCGAGGCCAGGCCCACCGGCCGCATCCGCGACACCAAGAAGCTCCTGACCACCGCCGCGCTGATCATGAGCGTCTTCCTGATCTGCACCAGCTTCATCACCACCGTCCTCATCCCCGCCAAGGAGTTCGAATCCGGCGGCAACGCCAACGGCCGCGCCCTGGCCTACCTGGCCCACGAGTACCTGGGCAACACCTTCGGCACCGTCTACGACGTCTCCACCATCGCCATCCTCTGGTTCGCCGGCGCCTCGGCGATGGCGGGTCTGCTCAACCTGATGCCCCGCTACCTGCCCAAGTACGGCATGGCCCCGCACTGGGCCCGCGCCGTGCGCCCGATGGTCATCGTCTTCACCCTGGTCGCCTTCCTGGTGACCTGGATCTTCGACGCCGACGTCGACGCCCAGGGCGGCGCGTACGCCACCGGTGTCCTCGTCCTGATCTCCTCGGCGGCCATCGCGGTGACCATCGCCGCCCGCAAGGCCGGCCAGAAGGGCTGGACCATCGGCTTCGGCGTCATCTCCGCCGTCTTCCTCTACACCACCGTCGTCAACGTCATCGAGCGTCCCGACGGCGTGAAGATCGGTGCCTGCTTCATCGCCGGCATCATCCTCATCTCCCTCCTGTCCCGACTCGGCCGCGCCTTCGAGCTGCGCGTCACCCACATCGACCTCGACGAGATGGCCGAGCGCTTCATCCAGGACATCTCCCGCCGCACCCCCCGCTTCATCGCCAACGAACCGGACAAGCGGGACGTCGCCGAGTACCGCGACAAGATCGAGCAGATCCGCGCCGACAACGATCTGCCGACCACCGAGGACTTCGTCTTCCTCGAGGTGACGGTCACCGACCCCTCGGAGTTCGAGGCCGGCCTGACCGTGCGCGGCGAGGTCATGCACGAGCGCTACCGGGTCCTCACCGTCGAGTCCTCCTCCATCCCGAACGCGCTGGCCGCACTCCTGCTGCACTCCCGCGATCTCACCGGCGTCCGCCCGCACATCTACTTCGAGTGGACCGAGGGCAACCCCTTCGCCAACTTCCTCCGCTTCTTCCTCCTGGGCCAGGGCGAGGTCGCACCGGTCACCCGCGAGGTCCTGCGGGAGGCGGAACCCGACCGGGACCTCCGGCCGCGCGTCCACGTCGGCTGAAAGCGGGGGCGGGAGGGCGTCAGGGCTGTCGCAGCCGGTACAGCTCCACCTCGACGGCCTCCCGCATGAGGGTGCGCGCGTGATCGATGGCGAGGCCGCCGCTCAGCCAGCGCATGCTCAGGCCTTCGAGGAGGGCGGTGAGCCGCTCCGCCGCGGCGGCGAGCGCGGCCGCGGGCGCCATGGGCTGCACCTGGCCCAGGAGCCCGGCCACCTCCTGCACCCACACCAGGGTCGCGCGGGCGAGGTCCTCGCGCAGGACGGGGTCGAAGACGGCGCTCGCCCTCAGCTCGCCCCAGGCCGAGCTGTTCTCCCTCACCTCCGGCGTGTCCTGGAGTTCCAGGAGGAGGACCTGGTCGAGCTCCTCGCGCGGGCCGAGCGGCTCGGCGTCGGGGTCCCGCTCGGTGGTGTACCGCTCGGCGCGGTCGTTGATGAACTCCAGCGTGTGGCGCAGGATTCCGGTGCGGTCCTTGAAGTGGTAGTAGATCAGGCCGGTGGAGACCCCGGCCTCGGCGGCCAGTTCCTCCACGCGGAGCCCGCGGACCCCGCGCCGGGCGATCACCCGGGCGGCCGCTTCCAGGATCTGAGTACTACGAGACGCCATGTCAGAACCCTATCCGGAGCGACGGGCGGAGTGATCGGCAGCGCCGCCCCCGGCCGGCCCGCCGCTCAGCCGTCCTTCCGGTACTGGCTCAGGGCCACCGTGACCGGGCCCTCGCCCGGCGCCCCTTCGACGAGCCGCGCGATGACGAGCCGCCGGGCGTCGGGGCTGCGGACGCAGAAGGGCCGCTCGTCGGCGAGGTCGTCGAGGGGCAGGCTCGTGACGGGTTCCGTCTCGATGCCCCGCTCGCAGTCCCGGGGGCTCAGCACGTATCCGGAGGCGACGAAGGCGTCCGCCTCCTCGGGCAGCACGAACGCGCCCTTCTCGCGGGCCAGGTACCAGTCGGCGGTCTCGGCGGGGACCACCTTCCCGGTGCCGAGGTCGAACTCGTACGTGTCGTCGGGGGCGGTCAGCTCGATGTCGGCGTATCCCGGCGTGAACGAGGAGCCCGAGGCCGTCCCGGTTCCGTCGAGGTGGTACACGACCCCGCCCGCCGCCGCGAGCACGGTGACGGCCGCGACGCCCGCGATCAGGGCCGTACGCCCGCGTCGGCGACTCCGCCGGCGCACCGGTGCCTCGCCGGCGGGGCGTGGCTCCGGCACCCGCTCCGTGGGCACGGGGACGGCCGTGGCGGCGCAGGTGGGCCGGTCGTGGATCGACGGCGACGGCGTGCCGGGGGAAGCCGGCAGTTCCCTTCGCACCGCGCCCGGCAGCCAGCCCTCGGTGAACTCCGGGGCGGGGCCGACGGCCGGGTGCGCGTGGGCGGCGGCGATCAGTTCGGCCGGGGCGGGGCGCTCCTCGGGCCGCTTGGCGAGGCAGCGTTCCAGGAGGGGGTGCAGCTCGACGGGGACGCGGGAGAGGTCGGCCGGCTCGTGGACCACGCGGTACAGCGCGGCCGACTCGGGCCCGGCGCCGAACGGCAGCGCTCCCCCGGCCACGTAGGCGGCGAGCGCGCCGAGCGCGAAGACGTCGGTCGCGGGCGTCACCGCGAGGCCGAGGGCCTGCTCGGGCGCCATGTACGCGGCGGTGCCGATGGCCAGGCCGGTGCCGGTGAGCCCGGTGGCGTCGGCCGCCCGCGCGATGCCGAAGTCGATGACGCGCGGGCCGTCCTCGGCGATCAGGACGTTCGCCGGCTTGAGGTCGCGGTGGACGACGCCCGCGCGGTGGATGGCCTGGAGGGCCTCCGCGATCCCGGCGACGAGCAGCAGCACCGTACGGGCGGGAAGCGGGCCGTGGCGCTCGACCACCTGCTGGAGCGAGGGGCCCGGGACGTAGGCGGTGGCGAGCCAGGGGACGGGGTCGTCGGCCCCGTGGTCCACCACCTGCGCGGTGAAGAGACCGTGGATGCGGCTCGCGGCGGCGACCTCCTGGGCGAAGCGCCGCCGGAACTCGGGGTCGGCGGCGAAGTCCTCGCGCACCGCCTTGAGGGCGATGGGCCGCCCGCCCGGGGTGTGGGCGAGGTAGACGACACCCATGCCGCCGGCGCCGAGCCGGGCCTGGATCCGGTAGCCGCCGATCTCTCGGGGGTCGTCGAGCGCGGGAGGGTGCGTGGAGGGCATGGGCACGATCGTGCCGTTGACCAAAATTTCAGTCAACATGACCCAGGACCGGCCCCGGGCCGGCCTCCAACCAGGGGCCGGAGGCCGACCGGGCGACAACGCCCCGCCGCACCGTCCCTCCATTTGACTGAAAATCCAGTCAGTGTCACAGTGGCGTCGCGTCCACGGTTCTGCCAGCCCACGATCGGAGCACACCGTGTCCCACCGTTCCCCCTCCCGCCGCACGGCCCTGCGGGCCTTCGCCGGAATCGGCGGCGCCCTCGCCCTCGGCGCCGCCGCCTGCGGTCCCGAGGAGGCCGCGCAGGGCGGCACCGCCGCCGGCACGAGCCGCACCCCGGCCGGCACCGCCGCGGACGGCGAGCGCCGCTTCGGCGCCGAATGGGAGAGCCACACCCGTACGTTCATGTCCTGGCCCGCCCTCGCCTCCGTCTGGGACGCCGACCTCCCCCACGTACGGAAGGACATCGCCCGCATCGCCCGCGCCGTCGCGGAGTACGAGGCGGTCGTGATGATGGCCCGCCCCGACCAGCAGGCGGCGGCCCAGCGGGCGTGCGGCTCGCAGGTCGAGGTCGTTCCGATGGCCGTCGACGACCTGTGGGCCCGCGACACCGTCCCCGTCTTCGTGGAGGACGACGGCAAGGTCACCGGGATCGACTTCAACTTCAACGGCTGGGGCAACAAGCAGACCCACGCCGACGACGCCCAGGTGGGCCGCAAGCTGCTCGCCAGGTACGGCATCCCGCGCGAGCGGGCGCCGCTCACCGCCGAGGGCGGCTCCTTCGAGACCGACGGCGAGGGCACCCTCCTCGTCACCGAGAGCTCGATCGTCAACGACAACCGCAACCGCGGGAAGAGCCGGGACCGGATCGAGGACGAGCTGATCGACACGCTCGGCGTGGAGAAGGTCGTCTGGCTGGCCGGTGTCCGCGGCGAGGACATCACCGACGCGCACGTGGACAGCCTCGTACGGTTCACCGCGCCCGGTGTGGTCCTGCTCGACCGGGCGTTCCCCGGCACTCCCCCGGACTCCTGGTCCCGCTCCTCCGACCAGACCCGCTCGGTGCTGAGCAAGGCCACCGACGCCCGCGGCCGACGCTTCGAGATCATCGACCTGCCGCAGCCCGACCTCGACAGGATCACCGGCGGGGGCGACGACTTCGTGTCGACGTACGCCAACTTCTACGTCGCCAACGACTCCGTCTTCATGCCGAAGTTCGGCGACCGGAAGGCCGACGACCGCGCCCGCGGCATCCTCCAGGACCACTTCCCCGAGCGCGAGATCGTGCAGATCCCGATCGACACCATCGCGTCCGGCGGCGGAGGCATCCACTGCTCGACCCACGACCAGCCCGGCAAGCCGGCCGCCTGATCGCGGGACCGCTCAGGGCAGCTGGACGATCTGGATGAGGTTGCCGCAGGTGTCGTCGAACACCGCGATGGCGACCGGTCCCGCCTCCGTCGGCTCCTGGGTGAAGACGACCCCGAGGGCACGCAGCCGCTCGTACTCCGCGCGGACGTCGTCCACGGCGAAGGAGGTGGCCGGGATGCCGTCCGCGACGAGGGCGCGTGCGTACTGTCTGGCGGCGGGGTGCGCGTCGGGCTCCAGGAGCAGCTCGACGCCGTCGGGGGCCTCCGGCGAGACGACGGTCAGCCAGCGGTAGTCGCCGAGGGGGACCTCCGTCTTCTTCACGAAGCCCAGCTTCTCCGTGTAGAAGCTCAGGGCCTTGTCCTGGTCGTCGACGAAGACACTGGTCACGTGGATCCGCATGGCGTTCTCCTCGATGGGCTCGACGGGTTCGCGGCCACGTAACCACTGGCCCGCCGCCCCGCGGGAACCCGACACGCCCGGCGTACGGCTCCTCCGATCGCGCGGGTCTCACGACGCGTACCGCCGCCCGGTCCGGTCTCCCTGTCCGGTTCGAGCCCCCATGAGCAGGAAGACCTGGCACAGGCCGTCGACCAGGAGGCTCGTCATCGTCCATGCCCCGCGGGCACGCCGGCCGGGCTCCACGGGCGGCCGTCATGCCGGATCCGGGCAGGCTTCGGACGCATCGGCTGCCGGGCGACGCCCGATCGACGCACCGGCCCCCTCCCCCGACGAGGGGTCAGGTGATCGCCAGCGGGTCGTTCGGGGCGAGTGCGGCCGCGATGCGCCGGGCGACCACCTCGGCCATGTTGCCGTCGGGGGTGGTCGGGGTCTTCGTCGCGGAGACCGCGATGGCGAGCCCCTTCGACGGGAGGTACGCCTGGATCGCCGCGTACCCGGAGAACGACGGGTTCTGCAGCACCCACCCGTTGACGACGATGACGCCGAGGCCGAAGTGCTTGGCCTCGGTCTGCTTCAGGCAGATCGAGGCGGGGCACCTGGCGGTCCCGCCGCCGAGGCCGACCGTGCCCGGGTTCAGCAGCGTGCGGTACGAGCGGTACGAGAGGAGTTCGCCGCTGCCGATCGCCCGCGCCGACGTCGCCAGGTCGCAGATGTGGGTGGTGATGACCGCGCCGGGCGCGGTGGTCCACGAGGGGTTCCAGAAGGTGGACTCCTCGTAGAAGCCGCGGTCCGAGGTGAAGGCGTGCAGGACCGGGTCCGGGATGTCGGGCGTGAAGTTGTTCTGCGTGTTCCGCATTCCGAGGGGGCCCGTGACCCGCTCCCTCACCAGCCTGTCGATGCGGGTGCCGGTGATCTTCTCCAACGCGGCGACGAGGAGGAGGTAGTTGGCGTGGGAGTAGCTCCAGCTGGTGCCCGGCTCGTACCAGAAGGAGTGGCGGTAGGGGTACGCGAGGAGCTGTGCCGGGGTCCACTGGCGGAACGGGTGCGGCCCCAGCTCGGCGCCGAAGGCCGGGTCGGTGACGTAGTCGTGGAGGCCGGTGGTGTTGCTCGCCAGCATCCGCAGGGTGATCCGGTCCGCCTTGGGCACGTCGGGCAGCCACTGCTCCACGGTGTCGTCGAGGCCGACCCTGCCCTCCTCGACGAGCTGGAGGAGGACCGTGCCGATGTGGGCGAAGGCCACGGAACCGGCCCGGAAGTGCATGTCCGGCTCGGCGGGGACCCCGGTCATGGACTCGCCGAGGGCGTCGGTGAGGACCTCGCCGCCGTCGACGGTGACCCGCAGCTCGACGGACTTGAGCTTGAGGTCGTTCTTGGCCTTGCGGGTGATGTCCAGGATCCGGCGGGCCTTGCCGTCGAGGGGCCGCTCGGTCCGGACGCAGTCGCGCCCGCCGTGTCCGCCGGGGCCTTCGGGGCGCGACTGCGTCCGGAC
>NZ_MWIG01000348.1:0-6381 GCF_002156145.1 Streptomyces sp. NRRL B-24572
CCCCTGATCCCCACCCCCCTCGGAAGGAGGTAACCCATGTCCCTCTTCAGCGCCTCGAAGAAGGCCGCAGACACCCTGCGCAACCTCAAGACGCAGGCATCCGGCGCCGCCGGCGACATCAAGAAGATCGGGGACGCCGGCAACGGCGCCTCCGGTCAGCTCAAGAGCCTCAAGACGGGCGCCGACGGCGCCGGCACCCAGCTCAAGAGCCTCAAGACCGCCTCGGACAACGCCGAGAAGGCCATGACCAAGGCCGGCAAGACCGGCGAGACCGCCGGGACCAAGCTCGGCAAGTACGAGTCCGGCGCCGGCAAGGCGTCCAAGGGCCAGGACAAGCTCAACAAGTCCATGAAGGGCAACTTCCTCGCCCGCCTGATCGAACTCTTCATGCCTCTCATCGAGAAGATCGTCGAGATGGCGATGCAGTCGAAGACGATGCAGAAGATCCTGAAGAAGGCCTTCGACGGCATCAAGACCGTGATCAGCGCGGTCATGAAGGCCGTCGGCCCGATCATGAAGAAGGCCGGCGACCTGATCAAGACGGTCTGGAACGGCATCAAGAAGGCCATCTCCACCGTCGTCAAGGCCGTCGCCACCGTCATCAAGACCTACGTCAACATCTGGAAGACGGTCATCACGACCGTCATGAAGGCGATCAAGACGGTCATCAGCACCGTCTGGAACGGCATCAAGTCCGTCATCACCCCGGTGGTGAACTGGATCAAGTCCGCGATCCCGAACGCCTTCACCGCCGTCAAGGACAAGATGTCCTCCATCTGGAACGGCCTCAAGGACATCGCGTCCCGGGCGTTCGAGGGCATCAAGAGCGGTGTGTCCGGACCGATCAACGCCGTCATCGGCCTGATCAACCGCATGATCAACGCGGTCAACGGGGTCAAGGTCAGCGTCCCCGGCTGGGTCCCGATCGTCGGCGGCAAGACCTTCGGCGTACACATCCCGACCATCCCGATGCTCGCCACCGGTGGTGTCGTCATGCCCCGCAACGGCGGCGTCCCGGCGATCCTCGCCGAGGCCGGCGAGGCCGAGGCCGTCCTGCCGCTGTCCAAGCTGGACCGGCTGCTCGCCATGACCGCCCGGCGCGCCCGCATGTCCGCGCAGCTCCAGGGCGGTGGCGGCGGTGGTGCCGGGCTGCACATCGAGCACTACCACGCGGCCCGCAACAGCGACCCGCAGTCCACGGCTGACGCGCTGATGTACCTGGCGAAGGCGCGCGGATGAGTGCCGTCGCGGCCTTCCCGAACCCGTTCCGCCGCGCCCTGCCGGCGATGACCTCGCTCAAGCGGGGCCTCGGCCAGGCGGGCGACGGACTGAAGCGGCTCAGGCAGGACGCACAGCGGGCGTCCGGCGGCCTGGACAGGTTCGCCACCGGGCTCCGTACGGCAGGCACCTCCGTACGCGCCGTCGGCAGGAACGCGTCCGGCGCCGTCGGGTCCGTCCGCCGCATCCAGCGGTCCCGGGCGGCGAACGGATTCCGGCGCATCGGCATCGCGGCGGGCAAGGCGGGGACCGTGGCCGGCCTGTTCGCCGGCCCCGCGGTCGGCATGCTCCTGGAGATGCTCCTCCCGCTGCTGCCCTTCGTCGACACCATCACCAAGCTGATGGACACCTACGGCACGGTGATGGAGATCGCCTCCGTCGCCATGACCGGCGTCAACCTCGCCATGCGCAGCAACCCGCTCGGCTTCGTCCTCGGCATCCTCATGCCGGTCATCTCCTGGCTCATCGAGTACGCGGTGAACAGCGAGACCGGCCAGAGGATCATCAAGCAGGTCATGCAGCAGGCCCTGAAGGGCTTCCAGTCCGTCTGGAAGTTCCTGCAGCCGGTCGTCAAGCTCATCGGCCAGGCCGTCGGGACCTACTTCAAGGCCTACCTCACCCTGTTCACGACGGCCCTGAAGATCGTCGGCTCCGCCATCGGCGGCATCTCCAGGATCGGCAGCGCCGTCAGCTCCGCCTCCCACGCCCTGCGCGGCATCGCCTCGCGCACGATCGGCGGCATCAAGGACGCCGTCAAGCCGATCCTGTCCTTCATCACCGACAAGATCCCGGGCTTCTTCCGGCACGCGAAGGACGCCGTCGGAAAGGCCCTGCACGGCATGGGCGAGCTGATCAAGGGCGCCCTCACCGCCGTCCTCGGCGTCGTCAAGGGACCGATCAACGGCCTGATCGCCTTCGCCAACTGGATCATCGACGGGCTCGACAAGCTGAGCTTCGACTTCCTCGGCAAGCACTTCGGCGTCGACATCGACAAGATCCCGATGCTCGCCGAGGGCGGTCTCGTCTTCCCCGGCGCCGACAGCGCGCCGCGCATCGACCCGCTCACCGTCCTGGAGAACCGGCGCGTCCCGGCCCTCACCGAGGCTCCCCGGCGGCCCCACCGCATCGCGGAGTTCCACGAGGATCCGGGCGCCGGCCCGCGGTCGACCGCCGAGGACCTGCTCTTCCTCGTCGGCGCCCACTGCTGAGCCGCCGCCCGCCGCCGAAGCCCTTCACCCGACAGCCCCTCAGAAGTGAGGTGACGGCCCCATGGCCGAGACCACAACCACATACGCCGGAAACGACCTCACCGCCGACCTCGCGCCCGGCTCGCTGATCACCCAGGACGGGCAGATCCAGTGGGCCGGGCTCCTCATCGGCCCCGGTACGCCGTTCAACGTCGACCGGTCCGGTCTCCAGGGCTGGGAGGACCTGCCCGAGTACGACTCCTCCGACGCCGACCGGCCCACCTCGCACGGCGCCTGGCCCGGCTCCCGGTACGCCAAGCCGCGCAAGATCAGCGGCACGATCGTGCTGATGCCGGAGTTCAACGGCGCGGCGGAGGCCGTCCGCGCCCTGCGCCAGTCGCTCGCCCTGCTCGACGAGGAGCGCTGGCTCACCGTCCGGCTGCACGGCGAACTCCTCGCCGTACGCGCCCGGATCGCCCAGCGCGTGGTCCCCGCGGACCAGGGCTTCGCCACCCAGGGCAGCACGAAGATGTCGATCCAGTGGCTGGCCTCCGACCCGCGCCGCTACGGCGTCAACGAGCAGAGCGCCTCCACCACCCCGCCGCAGCCCGAGTCGGGCCTGACCTGGCCGCTGACCTGGCCGCTCAACTGGGGCCAGGCCAAGTCCACCGGCGACGCCGTCGCCGAGAACACCGGCTCCGCCGCCACCCACCCGGTGATCGTCTTCCGCGGCCCCTGCTCCATGCCGACCGTCACCGAGCGGGTCTCCAAGCGCCGGCTGCGGTACGCGATCGACCTGGCCGCCGGCGACGAGCTCGTCGTCGACACCGCCAACGGCACGGTGATGCTCAACAACACCGCCTCCCGCCGCCACACCGCGATGGCCGACTCCAGCCCGGAGGAGCTGTTCCTCCTCGAACCGGGCCGTACGGAGCTGTCGTTCCGGCCCGACGGGGCCACCCCCGAGGCCCTGATGACGGTCCGCTGGCGCAACGCCGAGTGGTGACCGACGCCCCCGTCCGCCCCGTGAAGGAGTGAACCCATGACCGTACGGGCCGCCTGGCTCCAATCCACCGGCCAGACCCGCGAGGACACCCGGCTCGCCCTGTCCGCGCTGCTCACCCCCAGCGGCGCGAGCTCCGCCTCGCCCCCGCTGCGCTCGCGGCCCGGCATCGTGCCGGGCGGCTTCGCGCTGACCGGCGCCTCCGCGATGCAGTGCACCATCGGCACCGGCCGGGCCGTGATCCAGGGCAACGAGACCGCCCAGGGCGCGTACATGATCGCGGTGACCGCCCCCGAGACGCTCACCATCGCCGACGGCGACCCGCAGTACGGCCGGATCGACATGATCGAGCTGGCCGTCCTCGACGACACCTACGACAAGGGCGGCGCCACCGACGCCGTGATCCGGCTGATCAAGGGCACGCCCTCGGCCACCCCGCAGATCCCGGCCTCGGGCCCCGGCAGCGCCTTCCCGCTCTACACCGTCTCGGTGCCGGCCGGAACCTCCGCCGGCACCGGCGGCGTCCAGTGGACCGCCCCGGGCGTCGTCACCACCAAGCACTACCCGATGACGGCGCTCGGCGGCATCATGCCGACCAGCGGTTTCAACGGCGTGTACGCCGGCCAGTACCGCGACGTCTCGGGCCAGTTGCAGCGCTGGGACGGCACCACCTGGGTCGCGTACCCGAAGGCGATCGGCGGCATCGCCCCGAGCGGCACGGCGACCACCGGCGGTTACACCGGCCAGTACCGCGACAACGCCGGCGTCCTGCAGCGCTGGGACGGCTCGGCCTGGCAGTACGCCGAGGGCAAGGCGACCATCCTCTTCAGCGCCTCGCAGACCTCGATGCAGAGCGTGCCGCAGAACGCCTGGACGCCGATCACCCTGAACTACGTCGACATCGACGACTTCAACGGCTGGAACGGCACCGACAGCTTCGTCGTCCCGCGCACCGGCTGGTGGCGGGTCGGCGCCAACATCAACTGGTACGGCGACTCCACCAGCGGCATACGCGGCGCCCGCCTCCTCGTCGGCGGCGTCGGCTACTCCCGGATGACCTGGATGGCCGCGGCGTCCATGGGCACCACGAGCGTCGGCGGCGACGGCCTGGTCAAGCTCACCGCGGGCAACGTGCTCCAGCTCGCGGGCTACCACAACGCCACCGTGCCGGTCCGCACCCTCGGCGGCTCCGGCTACTACACCACCCTCACCGCCCAGTGGATCCGGTCCTGAACCCCCTCTCCCCCACCCCGAACAGGAGAACCCCATGAACCTGCGCAGCAGCTGGGTCGCCGAGACCGGCCAGACCCGCGAGGACACCCGCCTCAACCAGGTCGGCGCGACCACCATGGTCAACCCCGTCCAGGTGCGCTCCGGCATCCTGCCGGGCTCCTACAGCGGCCAGTTCCGCCTGTCCGGCTTCTGGATGGACAAGGCCTCCGCCATGACGGCGACCGTCTCCGAGGGCCGGGCCGTCATCCAGGGCGACATCTCCCAGGGCGTCTACCCGGTGGCCCTGCCGGCCGCCGAGCAGATCACCTTCGCCGCGGGCGACGCCCAGTACGGCCGGATCGACCTGGTCGTCCTGAAGATCTACGACAACCTCTACGACGGCAGCACCCGCAACGAGGCGAAGATCGAGATCATCCAGGGCGTGCCGGGCCAGGCCCCCAAGGCGCCGGTGGCCCCGCCGCGCAGCCTCCCGATCTACGAGGTGACGGTCCCGGCCGGCGCCAGCGCGGGCAACGGCGGCATCCCGTGGAGCACCGCCCTGAAGGACCTGCGCACCCCGGTCGTGGCCCTTGGCGGCATCCTCCCGGTCGAGGGCCCGGTCCTGCCGGGCACCCACCCCGGCCAGTACCAGGACACCGCCAACAACCAGTTCCAGCGCTGGGACGGCGGCAAGTGGGTCGCCTACCCGGAGGCCGTCGGGGGCATCGTCCCGTCCTCCGCGTCCACGCTCCAGGGCAGCTACACCGGCCAGTACCGGGACGGCACCAACGGCGAGCTCCAGCGCTACGACGGCGGCGCCTGGCGGGCGGCGTTCCCCGGCCCGTACTACAAGGACCTCACGGACGCGGGCTACACCACCTCGTCCACGTACACCAGCACCCTGCTCGACACGCTCCAGGGCCCCATCCAGGTGAGCTTCGTCGCCCCGTCGTCGAAGGCCGTGATCGTCCAGTACGGCGCCCGGATGCGGGGCAGCAAGGACCTGTACAGCTACCTCGCGCTCCGGCTGACCCAGGGCACCACCGTCGTCCAGGAGCCGGACGACGAGTACGCGGTGATCGTCGCCAGCGACACCTCCACCACGCAGTCGATGAACCGGCGCCTGTCGGGCCTCACCCCGGGCCTCACGTACACCTTCACCCTCCACTACCGGATCGTGGCCAACACCGTGGGCGCCCAGGCCTGGTACGACAACGCCTTCATCCGGGTCGACCCGCAGTACTGACCGGTCACCCCCCGCCCGCCGCCCCACCGACAGGAGTCCACCCATGCCCGTACGCACCGGATGGCTGACGCCCACCGGGCAGACCCGCCAGAACACCCGCATCACCAACATCGGCGCCACCACCCCCGTCAACCCGCTCGGCGTCCGGTCCGGCATCCTGCCCGGCACGTACGACGGCAAGTACCGGGTCGGCGGCCTGTGGATGAGCTCCACCGGCCCGATGACGGCCACCGTCTACGCCGGCAAGGCCGTCATCCAGGGCGGCGCCGTCGCCGACGGCGCCTACCCGGTCGCCCTCGACGAGGACATCCCCCTCACCTTCGCCGACGGCGACCCGCTCAACGACCGCATCGACCTCGTCGTGCTCCGCGTCTACGACAACGACGTGGACGCCCTCGGCAAGTACGAGGCCGGCATCGAGATCGTCAAGGGCACCCCGGCGGCCACCCCGGCCG
>NZ_MWIG01000349.1:0-17983 GCF_002156145.1 Streptomyces sp. NRRL B-24572
GTCGGTACCGGGACGGCCTCGACCGGGGAGGCCGCGAGCGGCGGGGTCGGGACCGGGACGGCCTCGACCGGCGAAGGGGCGACCGGGGGCAGGTGCGCGGCGGACGCCGGGTGTTCGACGGGGGTCAGGCGTTCGACGGGTGCGGACTCGACCATCGGGGACGACGCCGGTTCCTCCGGGGAGGGGGGTTCGGCGGCGTGGCCCTGCACGGGCACACGGGCGTACGGCGGTACGCGGAAGTCACGCAATGTCGCCGTGCGTACCACGGGCTCCTGACCGGCCCCCTGAGTCATCGACCCCTCCACCACCGTCGCGATGCCCTGCACATCGCGGACCGGCCTGGTCGGGGTGGTCCGCGGTGTCGTCCGCCCATCATAGGAATGAGCGTCCTCCTGTGTGACGCACCAGGGGTGGTGAATCCGGGTCCACTCCGGGTTCACCGGTCGTTTCGCCCGAATTAGGAAGGTCCAGTCCAGGGTCGAGACCGGTACGGTGACCGGTTTCGCCGTTCCCGCCCACGGGCAGGGGCGGGGACGGCGGGTCGGATGACGGCGGGGTCAGTCCTTCGCGGGCGAGCGCGGCGGGCTGACCGTGGTGCGTGGCGAACGGCGCTGCGAGGACGTACGGACGATGAGTTCGGTCGGTATCACCTGCTCGACCGGACCGTCGGTGTCGATCCCCTCGATGGCGTCGATGAGGAGCTGGACGACGGCCGTGCCGATCCGGCGCGGCTTGAGCGAGAGCGTCGTGATGGGCGGTTCGGTGGTGGCGTAGACGGTCGACTCGCTGCAGCAGACCAGCAGCAGGTCGTCCGGGACGCGCAGTCCGTAGCGGCGCGCGGCCGCGAGGAGATCGGTCCCGTTGGGGTCGAAGAGGCCGTACACGGCGTCGGGCCGGTCCGGTCGGGCGAGCAGCCGGTCGGCCGCGACGGCGCCCGCGCACGGGTCGTGCGCCGGATAGGCCTCGTAGACGGGGTCCTGGCCCACCCGTTCGCACCAGTTGAGGTACGCGGTGGTGGACAGGCGGGTGTACGTGTCGGTGGTGGTTCCGGTGAGGAGGCCGATCCGGCGGGCGCCGGCGTCGGCGAGGTGGTCGAGCAGGTCGAGGACGGCGGCTTCGTGGTCGTTGTCGACCCAGGCGGTGACCGGAAGGGTGCCGGCCGGGCGTCCGTCGGAGACGACGGGGAGGCCCTGGCGGACCAGTTCGGTGACGACCGGGTCGTGGTCGGAGGGGTCGATGACGACGGTGCCGTCGAGGGCGACGTTCGACCAGACGTCATGGCGGGAGGTGGCGGGGAGGATGACCAGGGCGTAGCCCCGGGCGAGTGCCGCCGATGTGGCTGCTCTGGCCATCTCCGCGAAGTACGCGAATTCGGTGAAGGTGAAAGGTTCATCCCCGTACGTGGTCACGGTCAGGCCGATGAGTCCCGACTTGCCGGTGCGGAGCGTGCGGGCCGCCGCGGATGGGCGGTAGCCCAGCCTGTCGGCGACCTCGCGGACGTGGCGGCGGGTGGCGTCCGGGAGTCGGCCCTTGCCGTTGAGCGCGTCGGAGACAGTCGTGATGGAGACCCCGGCGGCGGCGGCCACGTCCCGGATGCCTGCCCGGCCCTGCCGGCTTCCCCGGGTCTGTGCCCGGCTCACCTGGTGCTTCCCTGCTGCTGTCATGGCGAGCCGATAGTAGGGCGATGAGGGGTGGTCGAGACGGTCGCATATGCAGGCGTTGACAGGCACGTTTCTGCATGATCGAAAAGCCTCAATAGGCGGTTAATCGAAGGTAGTTGGGGTCTCTGTCGTGCGATCTGGGGTCATCGGGCGGTCCAGGCCTGGCGAGGGGGCGAGGTCTCGAAGAGGTCTCAACTCACCTCTACGGGGGATGCGCGCCACGGCGCCCGCCACCGGCGCACGCCACCCGTCCGCGCGCTCCCCCTCTTCCCGGCCGGGAGCGGGGCCGTGTCCACAGCGTGTCCCTCCTGTTGTCCACAGCCCATTCGCAGCGGGGGCGAATCCTCTTAAGGTGAGGAGTATTGGCGGTACGGACGGTCGAGGAGGCCACACTGTGAGCGAGACCAGCGGGACGAGGACCGGCAGCCCCAGGCTGCGCGCCGAGCTGGACGGCGTCCCCACCTACAAGCCGGGCAAGCCGGCTGCCGCGGGCGGGCCCGTGGCCTTCAAGCTGTCCTCCAACGAGAACCCCTACCCGCCGCTGCCGGGCGTCATGGAGACCACGCTCGCCGCCGCCGCGAACTTCAACCGCTACCCGGACATGGCCTGCACCGGTCTTACGGAGGAGCTGGCGAACCGCTTCGGCGTGCCCGTCTCGCACCTGGCCACCGGCACCGGCTCCGTCGGCGTCGCGCAGTCGCTGCTCCAGTCCACCTCGGGCCCGGGCGACGAGGTCATCTACGCCTGGCGCTCCTTCGAGGCGTACCCGATCATCACGCAGATCAGCGGGGCCACCTCGGTGCAGGTGCCGCTGACCGAGGGCGAGGTGCACGACCTCGACGCGATGGCCGAGGCGATCACCGAGCGCACCCGGCTGATCTTCGTCTGCAACCCCAACAACCCCACGGGCACCGCGGTGCGCCGGGCGGAGCTGGAGCGCTTCCTCGACCGGGTGCCCTCCGACGTCCTGGTCGTGATCGACGAGGCGTACCGGGAGTTCGTCCGCGACACCGACATCCCGGACGGCATCGAGCTCTACCGCGACCGGCCGAACGTGGCCGTGCTGCGCACCTTCTCCAAGGCGTACGGCCTGGCGGGGCTGCGGGTGGGCTTCGCGGTCGCCCACGAGCCGGTCGCGGCGGCGCTGCGCAAGACGGCGGTGCCGTTCGGCGTGAGCCAGCTGGCGCAGGACGCGGCGGTGGCCTCGCTGCGGGCCGAGGACGAACTGCTCGGGCGGGTCGGCTCGCTGGTGGCCGAGCGCGAGCGGGTCCATGCGGGGCTCGTGGCCCAGGGCTGGACCGTGCCGGACACCCAGGCGAACTTCGTCTGGCTGCGGCTCGGCGAGCGGACCATGGACTTCGCGGCGGAGTGCGAGCGGCACGGCGTGATGGTGCGGCCGTTCGCGGGCGAGGGCGTGCGCGTCACGATCGGTGAGTGCGAGGCGAACGACCTGTTCCTGAAGGCGGCGGAGGGCTTCCGCCGGGGCTGATCGAGAGCGAGGGCTGATCGAGCCAGGACTGATCGAGCCAGGACTGATCGAGCCAGGGCTGACCGAGCCAGGGCCGATCGGCGAGGGCCGATCAGCTCGCGACGAGTTCCACGCGGATCGGGTCGCCGTCCCTGACGGTGGCCAGGATCCGCGGGTCGCCGTCGAGCGCGCCGAGCAGGTTGCACGGGCTCGCGAGCCGGCATTCGTCACCCCGCGAGACCGGGGTGGGACCGTAGGGGAGGGCGAGCGCGTCGCCCTCCGTCCAGAACGCCACCGTGCCCGGCTCGACGACCTGCTGGGCGTCGGACTCGAGCGCGGCGGAGACCGGCGTGTCGAAGTAGACCTCCTCGCCCCAGGTACGGGCGGTGGAGACGATCGGAAGAGCCCCCACGAGCGCCTTGCTCGTGGAGGTTTCGTCGATGGTGGCCGTGGTGTGGCCGGCGGGCCAGGAGATGCGGATCCGAAGGGTCATGCCCCGATTCAACAATATGTTGAAGATCTCGGGAAGGGGTGACCTTCGGGTAGGGGGACCCCGCTCTTACGTACGGATTTCGTATGAGCCATAATGCTTGTGAATGTGAACGCGTTCACAAGCGTGTCCTGCTTCCTCCCTGTTTGGGTGGAACCCGCCAGGCAGACTGCCCGCTGTGACCACGTCGAGTAAGGAGAAGACGACGTGAACCTAGCTTTGGCGCCGGAGACACTGGCGCGCTGGCAGTTCGGCATCACCACCGTCTACCACTTCCTGTTCGTACCCCTGACGATCTCGCTTGCCGCGCTCACCGCCGGCATCCAGACCGCCTGGGTCCGCACGGGCAAGGAGAAGTACCTCAGGGCGACGAAGTTCTGGGGCAAGCTCTTCCTGATCAACATCGCCATGGGTGTGGTCACCGGCATCGTGCAGGAGTTCCAGTTCGGCATGAACTGGTCCGACTACTCCCGCTTCGTCGGCGACATCTTCGGCGCCCCGCTCGCCTTCGAGGCGCTCATCGCCTTCTTCTTCGAGTCGACCTTCATCGGTCTGTGGATCTTCGGCTGGGACAAGCTGCCGAAGCGGATCCACCTCGCCTGCATCTGGATGGTGTCGATCGGCACGATCCTCTCCGCGTACTTCATCCTGGCGGCCAACTCCTGGATGCAGCACCCCGTGGGCTACAAGATCAACGAGGAGCGCGGACGGGCGGAGCTCACCGACTTCTGGCAGGTGCTCACCCAGAACACCGCGCTCACCCAGTTCTTCCACACGATCACGGCGGCGTTCCTGGTCGGCGGCGCGTTCATGGTGGGCATCTCCGCCTTCCACCTGGCCCGCAAGAAGCACATCCCGATCATGCGGACCTCGCTGCGGCTCGGCCTGATCACCCTGATCATCGCCGGCCTCGGCACCGCCATCAGCGGCGACCTGCTCGGCAAGGTCATGTTCAAGCAGCAGCCGATGAAGATGGCCGCCGCCGAGGCGCTCTGGGACGGCGAGGCGCCCGCACCCTTCTCCGTCTTCGCCTACGGCGACGTCGAGAAGGGCCACAACACGGTCGCCATAGAGATCCCGGGCCTGCTGTCCTTCCTCGCGAACGACGACTTCAGCTCGTACGTCCCGGGCATCAACGACGTCAACAAGGCCGAGCAGGAGAAGTTCGGGCCCGGCGACTACCGGCCCAACATCCCCGTCGCCTACTGGGGCTTCCGTTGGATGATCGGCTTCGGCATGACCTCGCTGGGCGTCGGAGTGATCGGCCTCTGGCTGACCCGGAAGAAGTTCATGCTGGCGCCGGGGATGCGGACCGGTGAGGACGAGGTGCCGAACCTGGTCCTGTTCAAGCGGAAGGCGCTCAGCCCCCGCCTGGGCAAGTGGTACTGGATCGTCGCCCTCTGGACCATGGCGTTCCCGCTGATCGCGAACTCCTGGGGCTGGATCTTCACCGAGATGGGCCGTCAGCCCTGGGTCGTCTACGGCGTGCTGCGCACCCGTGACGCGGTCTCCCCCGGAACCTCCCAGGGCGAGGTCCTCACCTCGATGATCGTCTTCACCGCGCTCTACGCGATCCTCGCCGTCGTCGAGGTCAAGCTCCTCGTCAAGTACGTCAAGGCGGGACCGCCGGAGCTCACCGAGGACGACCTCAACCCGCCCACCAAGATCGGCGGGGACTCTCGTGACCCCGACCGGCCCATGGCCTTCTCGTACTGAGGCTCAGGAGATCGAGGCATGGAACTCCACGACGTCTGGTTCGTCATCATCGCCGTCCTCTGGATCGGCTACTTCTTCCTCGAGGGCTTCGACTTCGGGGTCGGCATCCTGACCAAGCTGCTCGCCCGCGACCGGGCCGAGAAGCGGGTCCTCATCAACACCATCGGACCCGTCTGGGACGGCAACGAGGTGTGGCTGCTCACCGCCGGCGGCGCGACCTTCGCCGCGTTCCCCGAGTGGTACGCGACGCTGTTCTCCGGCTTCTACCTGCCGTTGCTGATCATCCTGGTCTGCCTGATCGTCCGGGGCGTCGCCTTCGAGTACCGGGCGAAGCGGCCCGAGGAGAACTGGCAGCGCAACTGGGAGCAGGCCATCTTCTGGACCTCGCTGATCCCCGCGCTCCTCTGGGGCGTGGCCTTCGGCAACATCGTCCGGGGCGTGAAGATCGATGCCGACATGGAGTACGTCGGCGGCTTCTGGGACCTGCTCAACCCGTACGCGCTCCTCGGCGGCCTGGTCACGCTCACCCTCTTCACCTTCCACGGCGCGGTCTTCGCCTCGCTCAAGACGGTCGGGGACATCCGGGAGCGGGCGCGGGCGCTCGCGTTCAAGCTGGGCCTGGTCACGGCGGTGCTCGCGCTCGGCTTCCTGATCTGGACCCAGGTCCACACGGGAGACGGCGGGAGCCTCGTGGCGATGCTGGTCGCCGCGGTGGCGCTCGTCGGCGCGATCGGGGCCATCAGGGCGGGGCGCGAGGGCTGGTCGTTCGCGCTCTCGGGCGTCACGATCGCCGCCGCGGTGGCGATGCTCTTCCTCGCGCTCTTCCCGGACGTCATGCCGTCTTCGCTCGACCCGGAGTGGAGTCTCACCGTGACGAACGCTTCGTCGAGCCCGTACACGCTCAAGATCATGACCTGGTGCGCGGCGATCGCGACCCCGCTGGTGCTGCTCTACCAGAGCTGGACCTACTGGGTGTTCCGCAAGCGCATCGGTACGCAGCACATCGCCGACGCACACTAGGGCTGACGCCCGACGCTCACTAGAGGGGCATGTTTCACGTGAAACCGATCGATCCGCGCCTGCTCCGGTACGCCAGGGCCACCCGTCTCTTCCTGATCGCGGTGGTCGCGCTCGGCCTCGTCGGAGCGGCGCTGGTCATCGCCCAGGCGATGCTCATCGCCGAGATCGTGGTGGGGGCCTTCCAGAAGGCCCAGTCGGTTTCCGATCTGACCACGCCCCTGCTGCTGCTCGCCGGAGTCGCGGTGGCGCGGGGGCTCGTCTCCTGGCTGACCGAGCTCGCCGCCCACCGGGCGAGCGCGGCGGTCAAGTCCGAGCTCCGCGGCCGACTCCTCGGCCGCGCGGCCGCACTCGGGCCCGGGTGGCTGAGCGGGCAGAAGGCCGGTTCGCTGATCGCCCTCGCCACCCGGGGCGTGGACGCCCTCGACGACTACTTCGCCCGCTATCTGCCGCAGCTGGGCCTCGCGGTGGTCGTGCCGGTGGCCGTCCTGGCCCGGATCGTCACCGAGGACTGGGTCTCGGCGGCGATCATCGTGGTCACGCTGCCGCTCATCCCGGTCTTCATGATCCTCATCGGCTGGTACACCCAGGCCCGGATGGACCGGCAGTGGACGCTGCTCTCGCGGCTCTCCGGCCACTTCCTGGACGTGGTGGCCGGCCTTCCCACCCTCAAGATCTTCGGCCGGGCGAAGGCCCAGGCCGAGTCGATCCGCGCGATCACCTCCGAGTACCGCCAGGCGACGATGCGGACGCTGCGGATCGCCTTCATCTCCTCCTTCGCCCTGGAGCTGCTCGCGACGCTTTCGGTCGCGCTGGTCGCCGTGACCATCGGCATGCGGCTCGTCCACGGCGAGCTCGACCTCTCCACCGGGCTCGTCATCCTGATCCTGGCGCCCGAGGCGTACCTCCCGCTGCGGCAGGTGGGGGCGCAGTACCACGCGGCGGCGGAGGGGCTCGCGGCGGCGGAGGAGATCTTCGACGTCCTGGAAGCCCCGGTGCGGGATGCCGGTACGGGGGCGGTGCCCGCTTCCGTACGGCTTGATCTCGATCGGGTGACGGTGCGGCACGCGGGGCGTGCCGAGCCCTCGCTCGACGCGGCGACGCTGACGGTCGAGCCGGGCGAGACGGTGGCCCTGGTCGGGCCCAGCGGGGTCGGGAAGTCGACGCTGCTCGACGTCCTGCTCGGCTTCGCGGTGCCGGAGGAGGGCGGTTCCGTACGGGTCGGGGGCGTCGACCTGGGGTCGCTCGACCTGGAGGCGTGGCGGGACCGGATCGCCTGGGTGCCGCAGCGGCCGTACCTGTTCGCGGGGACGGTCGCCGAGAACGTACGGCTCGCCCGGCCGGACGCGTCCGACTCGGCGGTACGGGAGGCGCTGCGGGACGCGGGGGCGGACGGGTTCGTCGCGGGGCTGCCTTCGGGAGTCGACACGGTCCTCGGCGAGGACGGTGCGGGGCTCTCGGCGGGGCAGCGGCAACGGCTCGCGCTCGCCCGGGCGTTTCTGGCGGACCGGCCGTTGTTGCTGCTGGACGAGCCGACGGCGGCGCTCGACGGTGCGACGGAGGCGGGGGTCGTCGACGCGGTGCGGCGGCTTGCCGCGGGGCGGACCGTGGTGCTGGTCGTGCACCGGCCGGCGTTGCTCGCGGTCGCGGACCGGGTGGTGAGCCTTGGCGGCGATGTGCCCGCTCCGTTTCACGTGGAACATGCGCCCTCGACGAGCCCGGTCGTGCAGGCGTCCATGGCCGGCTTCGTGGACGAGGAACCCCTCACGAGCCGTCCCGGACAGGTGCCGGTGGCGTCCTCGTCGGTGCTCGCGCGGGTGCGGAGCATGGCGGGGGAGCTCAAGGGACGGATGGCGCTCGCGCTGTTGCTCGGGAGTCTGGCGCTCGGGTCCGCCGTGGGGCTCATGGCCGTGTCCGGGTGGCTCATTTCGCGGGCCTCCGAGCAGCCGCCCGTGCTCTATCTGATGATGGCCGTCACCGCCACGCGTGCCTTCGGCATCGGGCGGGCCGTCTTCCGGTACGCCGAGCGGCTCGTCTCGCACGACGCCGTCCTGCGGATGCTCGCCGACCTGCGGGTCAACGTCTACCGGCGCCTGGAGCGGATCGCCCCGGCCGGACTGCGCCGCACCCGGCGCGGTGACCTCCTCGCGCGGCTCGTCCAGGACGTCGACGCACTCCAGGACTACTGGCTGCGCTGGCTGCTCCCGGTGGGGGCCGCGCTCCTCGTGGGGGTCGGTTCCGTGGGGTTCACCGCCTGGCTGCTGCCCGAGGCCGGGGTCGTCCTCGCCGTCGGGCTGCTGGTCGCGGGCGTCCTCGTGCCGACGGCCGGCGGGGCCCTCGCCCGCCGGGCCGAGCGGCGGCTCGCCCCCGCGCGCGGCGCCCTGGCGACCGCCGTCGCCGACCTGCTGCGCGGCTGCGCCGAACTGACCGTCGCCGGTGCGCTCCGGAGCCGGATCGAGCGGGCCCGGGACGCCGACCGTGCCCTCACCTCCATCGCCTCCCGGCAGGCCGCCGCCACCGCGCTCGGGGCCGGGCTCTCGGCTCTGGTCTGCGGCCTGACGGTCGTGGCCGCCGCGCTCGTCGGCGTCCAGGCCGTACGGGACGGGCGGCTCGACGGGGTGGCCCTCGCCGTGGTCGTCCTGACCCCGCTCGCCGCCTTCGAGGCCGTCACCGGGTTGCCTCTCGCCGTCCAGTACCGGCAGCGCGTCAAGCGCAGCGCCGAGCGGGTCTTCGAGGTGCTCGACGCCCCCGTCCCCGTACACGAGCCGCGCACGCCCGCCGCTCCCCCGGCGAGCCCGTTCCCGCTTGAGCTGGCCGGGCTCTCCGCCCGGCACGCCGGGCAGGACCGGCTCGCGCTCGACGACTTCGCCCTCACCCTGGAGGCCGGGCGGCGGGTCGCGGTCGTCGGCGCCTCCGGCTCCGGCAAGACCACGCTCGCCCAGGTGCTGCTGCGGTTCCTGGACGTGGAGGACGGTGTGTACCGGATCGGTGGCGTGCCGGCCTGGGAACTCGACGGCGACGCCGTCCGGCGGTTCGTCGGGCTCTGCGCCCAGGACGCACACCTCTTCGACAGCTCCGTCCGCGAGAACCTGCGGCTCGCCAGGGTCGGCGCGGACGACGGGGAGCTGCGCGAGGCGCTGCGCCGGGCCCGGCTGCTCGACTGGGTCGACGGGCTGCCCGCCGGACTCGACACCCTCGTGGGCGAGCACGGTTCGCAGCTCTCCGGCGGTCAGCGGCAGCGCCTCGCGCTCGCCCGGGCCCTCCTCGCCGACTTCCCGGTCCTCGTCCTCGACGAACCCGCCGAGCACCTGGACCTGGCCACCGCCGACGCGCTCACCGACGATCTGCTCCGGGCCACCGAGGGCCGCACCACCGTCCTCATCACCCACCGGCTGCACGGCCTCGACGCCGTCGACGAGGTGGTGGTCCTCGACGAGGGCCGGACCGTGCAGCGCGGCCCGTACGCCGAGCTCGCGGTGGCCGACGGACCGCTGCGGCGGATGCTGGAGCAGGAGGAGGAGAGCGATCTGCCGGTCGGCGCGGCCACCCGGACGACTTTTCTTGCCAAATAGGACTTACTAGGCTCAAGGTCATGACCGCCGCCGCGTCGTCCGAGTCCTCGGACCCCCTGGAAGCCGCCACCCGGGCCACCCGCAGCCTCCAGGGGCTGTCCACGGAGCTCACCGCCCGCGTGCCGCAGCTCCTGGAGGCCATGCGCTCGGTCGGCACCGGCCTTGAACTCCACTCCACCCTCGACCGGATCTGCGAGACCGCCGCCGAACTCGCCGACGCCCGCTACGCCGCGATCGGCGTCGTCGACGACGAGGGTGAGGGCCTCTCCGACTTCGTCACCTTCGGCGTCGACGAGGAGACGGACCGCCGGATCGGCCGGCGCCCCGACGGCCACGCGGGACTGCTCGGCGCGCTGATCCGCGATCCGCAGACCATCCGCCTCGCGGATCTGTCCACGGACCCGCGCGCGGCCGGCTTCCCGCCAGGACATCCGCCGATGCGGACCTTCCTCGGCGTCCCCATCCGGGTTCAGGGCGAGATCTTCGGCAACCTCTACCTCGCGGAGAAGCACGGCGGCGGCGAGTTCAACGACTACGACGTGCACATGGTCCGGGTCCTCGCCACCGAGGCCGGCATCGCGATCGGCAACGCGCGTCTGTACGAGGCGGCCCGGCAGCGCGAGCGGTGGATCGACGGCTCGGTCGCCGTCACCACCGCGCTGCTCTCCGGCGGCGACGCGGACGACGCCCTCACGGTCGTCGCCGAACAGGCCCGCCGGCTCGCCGACGCGGACGCCGGGATCGTGCTGCTGCCCGCCGAGGAGGGCGGCCTGGAGATCGTCGCCGTCTCCTCGCCCCGGCCCGTGAAGTCGCTCGGCGTGGTGATCCCGCCCGAGAGCGCCGTCGTGAAGCAGCTCCTGGAGGGCGAGGCGGTCTTCGTGGCCGACGCCGCCACGGACCCGCGCATGATCAGCCGGCTGACGGCCCCGTACGGACCGAGCATGATGCTGCCGCTGCAGAGCGGCGGACGGGTCCTCGGCGCGCTCGCCACGCCCCGGGCGCGGGGGGCCAGGCAGTTCACGGAGGCGGAGCGGACGCTCGCCACCCAGTTCGCCTCGCAGGCCGCGCTCGCCCTGATGATGGCCGACGCGCAGCGCGACCGGGAGCGCCTCGCCGTCTACGAGGACCGCGACCGGATCGCCCGCGACCTGCACGACCTGGTCATCCAGCGGCTCTTCGCCACCGGCATGATGCTGGAGGGCGCCCAGCGCAGGTCGATCGTGCCCGCCGTGCGCGAGGGCGTGGGCAAGGCCGTGGACGAGCTGGACGTGACGATCCAGGAGATCCGTACGGCGATCTTCGCGCTCCAGCAGGGCCCCGCCGAGGCGCCGTCGGGGCTGCGCACCCGCGTCCTGCGGGAGATCAACATGGCGGCCGTGCCGCTCGGCTTCAAGCCTGCGCACCGCTTCCTCGGCGCGATCGACGCGACGGTCGGCGAACTCACCGGCAAGAACCTCATCGCCGCCCTGCGCGAGGCGCTCTCCAACGCGTTCCGGCACGCGGAGGCGGGCCGCATCGAGGTGGTCGTCGACGCCGGGGTCACCCTGCCCGACGGCTCCGCCGGGGTACGGCTCTCGGTCGCCGACGACGGCATCGGCATCCCGGCGGGCGGGCGCCGCAGCGGCCTGCGGAACCTGGCCCGCCGGGCCGAGTCGCTGGGCGGCGCGAGCTGGTGCGGCCCCGGCCTGGGCGAGGACGGCGGCGGGACGACGGTGGTGTGGGAGGCCCCGCTCTAGGGCCAGGCGTCGCGGGGCGGGCGGGAATTGACGACAGGCCCTAGGCCCGGCCCGGTCCGACGGGAACTGCCAGATCCGACGGGGAGCGCCGGACAGGCCCTAGCTCGCGGTCTCCTTGCTCGCGAGGGCTTCGGCGACGAGCTGTTCGATGACGACGGCGACACCGTCCTCGTTGTTGCCGACCGTGCGGCCCGAGGCGGCGGCGATGACGTCGGGGTGGGCGTTGCCCATCGCGTACGAGCGGCCGGCCCAGCTCAGCATCTCGATGTCGTTCGGCATGTCGCCGAAGGCGACGACCTCCTCGGCCGCGATGCCGCGCTCGGCGCAGCACAGGGCCAGGGTGGAGGCCTTGGAGACGCCGTGCGCGCTGATCTCGACGAGGGCGGTCGGGCTGGACCGGGTGAAGGCGGCCCGGTCGCCCGCCGCCGCCCGCGCGGTCGCGAGGAACGCGTCGGGGTCGAGCTCGGGGTGCTGGGCGAGCAGCTTGAGCACCGGGGCCGCCGAGCCGGGCGCCTCCTCGAAGAGGAGCTTCTCGGCGGTGGCGACGGTCGCGCCGGGGTCGAGGAAGAAGGGCGGGTACTGCGGCTCGTAGTGGATGCCGGTGGTCAGCTCGACGGCGAAGGACGTCCCCGGCGCGGCGGCCCGCAGGGCGCGGACGACGTCGAGCGCGACCGGCCGTTCCAGGGGGCGGACCTCGAGGAAGGTGCCTCCCGCGTGGAGGTCGACGACGGCGGCGCCGTTGGCGCAGATGGCCAGGCCGTGCCCGTGGACGTGGTCGCTGACGACGTCCATCCAGCGGGCCGGGCGGCCGGTGACGAAGAAGACCTCGATCCCGGCCTGCTCGGCCGCCGCGAGGGCGGCGACCGTGCGCTCGGAGACGGACTTGTCGTCGCGGAGCAGGGTGCCGTCGAGGTCGGTGGCGATCAGCCGGGCCACCGGGGCGGAAGGGCGCGGGGAACGGGGAGAGGTCACCGCCCCATTCTTCCGTATCCGGCGCACGGGCGTGCGAGGTCCTGCACATATGAGTGCGCTCTGTGTCCGTTCATGTACTCAGTACGCGGCCTCCACGACGGCCCGGGCTGAGCGGCGGGACCGGTGCGGTCCGGCCCGATTCGGCGCGTCGGGATGGGTGTGCCGGGATGTCTCGGCCGGGACGCGTGCGCCGGGATGTGTCCGTAAACCCCTGTTCGTTTTCGCCGTGACGGGGAAGACCCCTGGGAGCTGACGGGGTCTCCAGGGAGGGCGGGCATGGTCGCGGGTCGGCGACGCGCGAAGTGCGACTCCTGCGGTGTGCCGTGCGGGACGTGGGTCGCGAGCCTCGGGATGGCCCTCTGCGTGGAGTGCGAGCGGGCCGGCGCGGAGCACCCCACGCGCGAACCGGTGCTGGTGGGCGACGTCCTGGCCGCCCTGACCGACGTGATGGCCCAGGGCGTCCGCGTCGTGGAACAGCGAGGGCGGTCGGACGGTGCGGTACGGGATCCGGTCGGGCCGGGTGGCGCCGTACGGGATCTCGTGGCGTCCGGGGGTGTCGTACGGGACGGGCTGGGGCCGGCGCGGGACGCGCTCGGGGCGGAGCGAGCCGAGCGGGACGGGCTCGGGGCGGCGCGGACCGTGCGGGACGGGCGCGGGGCCGGCGCCGGGGTTCCGGAGGCCCGGGCCGCGTCGCTCGGGGTCTGTGACCGGTGCGGGGCGCGTACCGAGTGGCATCGCACCGTACGCGGCCGCTGGATCATGATCGAGCCCGGAGAGCTGACGACCGTGCTCGTCCCGGCGGGCAGGCGCTGGCGCGTCGCGGGCGACGGGACCGCGGTCAACCTGGGCCCGGCCGTGCCGTCCGACACGTGCCGGGTCAGCCACTTCGACGTCTGCCCGGCCCGCCCGGCACCGGCCGACTCCCCGGTCATGCTCGCCCTGTGGCGGAGCCACGCCCGGCGCATGGCCTGACGGGCGCCGCCCCCGGGCGGTCCGGGACGCTCAGCCCAGCTGGGCCGGCGCCTCGGTGGCGATGTTCTCGAAGACGGTCAGGTCGGCCGCGAAGTCGGAGTCCGCGATCGGCCAGTGGATCACGATCTCGGTGAAGCCGAGCTCGCGGTGGCGCCCGGCGAAGTCGACGAAGGCGTCCACGGACTCCAGCGGCCGGCCCCGGTCCGGGGTGAAGCCGGTCAGCAGGATCTTGTCCAGCTCGGCGACGTCCCGCCCGGCCTCGGCGCACGTCTTTGCGAGCTTCTCGACCTGGCCGCGCAGGGCCGCCACCGACTGCTCGGGCGTCCCCTCCTCGTACAGCTTCGGGTCGCCGGTCGTCACCCACGCCTGCCCGTACCGCGCGGCCAGCCGCATCCCGCGCGGTCCGGTCGCCGCCACCGCGAACGGCAGCCGCGGGCGCTGGACGCAGCCGGGGACGTTCCGCGCCTCGTCGGCCGAGTAGAACGTGCCCCGCTCCGTCACCGCGTCCTCGGTGAGGAGCCGGTCGAGGAGCGCCACGAACTCGCCGAACCGGTCCGCCCGCTCCTTCGGCGTCCACGCCTCCTGCCCGAGCGCGGTGGCGTCGAAGCCGTTGCCGCCCGCGCCGATGCCGAGGGTGATCCGCCCGCCGGAGACGTCGTCCAGCGTGATCAGCTCCTTGGCGAGCGTCACCGGGTGCCGGAAGTTCGGCGAGGTCACGAGGGTGCCGAGGCGGAGCCGCTCGGTGGCCGTCGCCGCCGCGGTGAGCGTGGGCAGCGCACCGAACCACGGGCCGTCGCGGAAGCTCCGCCAGGAGAGGTGGTCGTAGGTGTACGCGGCATGGAACCCGAGGTCTTCGGCCCGCCGCCAGGTCTTCTTTCCTTCCGCCCACCGGTGGATGGGGAGGATCACCGTGCTAAGACGCATGTCCTCGACGATACGCGGAGTCTCCCGCTGCCATGAATGTGCCGACGGTCGAGGTCCGGAAGCACGTCGACGTCGAGACCGGGGCCGTCACCGTGGCGACGTGGTCACGCCGAGTGAGGCCGAGCCCGAAGCGACGACCGAGAGCCGACCACCGACACCCACCACGGGGACGAACGCCCGACCTGCGTTCCCGCGGTTCAGGCTGGGACGGGTGGACGAGGCCCGTCTGAGGTCACGAGGGTGCCGGGGCGGATCCGCTCGGTGGCCGTCGCCGCCGCGGTGGGTCCGGGCCGTCCGTCCGATCGGGGGCGGACGGCGTGCCGAGCAGACGGCTCATCGTCTCGGCGGCGCGGACGGCCGCATCGCCGCAGCAGTTGTTGAAGAGGACGTGGACCTCGCGGGCCCGGTCGGCCATCACGCGGACGGCCGGCGTCCAGGAGGAGAGTTCCTCGGGCGTGTACCGGTGGCGGAACCGTTCCTCCTTCGTGCCGGTCCCCCAGGCGCGGTTGCGGCCGTGGAAGCGCACCACGGCGAGCCGGTCGGAGGTGACCGGGGTGACCGGCGGGATGGACGTGGGGAGTGACTGCACCATGTCCACGGCCACGGCAGTCAGGTCCAGCTCCGTCAACAGGTCGAAGGTGAAGGCGGAACGGTCCGGACGCCACCAGTCGGGATGCCGGAACTCCACGGCAACCGGCCAGCCCTCGGTGCGCTCCCGGCACTGGCGCAGCACCGACGTCGCCGTCGTGCCCGGAGCCAGCCATGGAGGGAACTGGAAGAGAACCGTCCCCAGGCGTTCCGCCCGGAGCAGGGGCTCGAGGGCTCCACTGAAACGGAGCCACACCTCGTCGAGCAGCGCGGGGTCCGCCTCCGCTCGGCCGTGCCGCCCGGCCGCTGCCTGCCGCAGATCGGCCGGCAGCGCGCCGGGTCGCGTCGGATGCCCGGTCAGCAACGAGAACGCCTTCACGTCGAACCGGAAACCGGCCGGTGAACGCTCGACCCAGAGCGTGCTGTTGCGCGTGCTGGGCAGCGCGTAGTAGGTGGCGTCCACCTCGACCAACGGAAATCTCGTGGTGTAGTACCGCAGTCTGGCCTCCGCGCCGCGGTGGCCTTCCGGGTACCAGCCGCTGGACAGCAGTTCCTTGTCCGTCCACGAACACGCGCCGACGAGAATGTCACCCATGACCACCGTCTTCCCGGCCCCGTGCCGCGGACTCTCTCCCGGTGTTCGCGGTTCCCTCGGAAGTGAGCGGGTTTGCCCCCGTGCAGCGGTCGACGGCAGGACCACGGTGCCCAGGCGCGGGGTCATGTCGCCGGGCCCACGGCGGTCAGCGGACGCGGGAGCTCATCCAGGGAGTGAGGGTGCTGCCCGTGACCAGTTCCTTGTACGTCTCGTCGCCGGGCAGCGGGACGACCAGCCACCAGCCGGGCGGGAAGAAGCGGCCCTTCACATGGGCGAGGCCGCCGTGGACGGAGCGCAGGAAGGCGGGGACGGAGTCGCGGGGCACGTCCGCGAACTCGATGCCGTCGACGGTGATCAGGGCGTCGTCCTCGGGGAAGACCTGGACGGTGACCGAGGGGGAGCCGCCCAGCTCGACGTGGGCCTCGTGCGGCAGCGATCCGTCGGGGTCGAGGACGGCGAACGCGCCGGAGGAGGTGCGCCGGGAGGTCTGGTCCGCGCCGATGGAGTCGTCGACCGTCATCTCCAGGTGGAACTCCCGGGCGATCTCGCGGATCGCGGTGACGGCGGCTTCGGTGGTGGGGAGGTGCGGGTGAGCCATGGGAGCGATCATGCCGCACGGGCCCCGGCGGCTCAGGAGGGGAAGCGGAGGAACTCCGGCGGGACGGCGTCGGTCAGCCAGACCCCGTTGGCGCTGACGCGGAAGACGTGCCCGGCCCGCCGCATCGCGCCGGCGTCGACGCTCAGCACCACGGGCCGTCCCCGGCGCGCACCGACGCGGGTCGCCGTCTCCCGGTCGGGGGAGAGGTGGACGTGGTGGCGGGCCATGGGCCGCAGCCCCTCCGCCCGGATCGCGGGGAGCCGGTCCGCGACCGTGCCGTGGTAGAGGTACGCGGGCGGTTCGGCGGCCGGCAGGTCCAGGTCGACCGTGACGGTGTGGCCCTGGCTGGCGCGGATGCGGGTGCCCTCGATCGCGAAGCGCTTCTTGTCGTTGGTCGCGACGACGTGGTCGAGCTCCGCGCGGGTGATCGGGAAGCCGTGATCGGCGGCGGCCCGGAGCAGGGCGTCGATCTCGGTCCAGCCGTGCGCGTCGAGGGCGAGTCCGATGCGCTCGGGCTGGTGGCGCAGATGCTTGGAGAGGTACTTCGACACCTTCACGGTGCGTCGTTCATCCATCTCGATTTCTTCCCCGTTCAGGTTTGATCCACAAGCAAGTGGAGTTATCCACAGGCGAGTTTGAGATTCTGTGGACAACGGGGCTGCGGGGTCAAGGCATTTATCGAAGTTCCTCGTCTTCATGGCTCCTTGCGGCAAGTGCGTCCAATGTCCTTTTGTTGAGCTCCCGTTCCGTGGACGCCGCGATGAAGGCCTCGACGCCCTCCGCGCCGACCAGGCTCTGCACGGCGCGTATCGTCCCGGCGGGGAGCGACACCGCGCGGGGCTGGTCGTCCTTCATCAGGGGCGGGTCCGGCGACAGGTGGATCTGGAGGTGCCGGGTGGCCAACAGGCGCATCGCCCGAGCCAGTTCGGCGTCCACCGTCTGCTGGGCGAGCGGCCTGAGCCGTCGCACCATCGTCGCCGCCTCGGTCGCGTCCGCGTCCGTCGGCGGCCGGTGCTCCAGGTAACGCGCGAAGACGTGCTCGGTCGTGAACTCCAGGAAACGGGAGGCGATGTGCTCGACCTGATCGCGAAGTTCCCGCAGGTGGCCGGTGATCGCCGCCAGCGGCACCCCCGCCGCGTACAACTCGGCGGCCACCGCCAGCTCTTGCGGGCTCGGTACGAGGTACTCCTCGGTCTCCCGGCCCTCTCGTCCCGGCAGCCGCTCCAGTACGCCGAGCTCTATGGCCTCCCTGATGGCCTCCTCGTCCGGAGTGCCGCCGAATCGGGCGTCCAGCTCCGCGCGGGAGATCCGGTCCGCCTCCTCGTCCGTCCACGGCCCGTGGACCTCCGCGACGAGCCCGAGCACCCCGCCGAGCCCCCGGCCGGTGTCCCAGGCCTCCAGGAGCTCCTTGATCGAGGCCAGGGTGTAGCCCCGGTCGAGGAGGTCGGCGATCTGCCGGAGCCGCGCGAGGTGCGCGTCCCCGTACACGTTCGACCTGCCCCGCCGCTCCGGGCGGGGCAGCAGACCGCGGTCCTGGTAGGCGCGGATCGTCCGGACCGTGGCCCCGCTGTGATGGGCGAGATCCTCGATCCGGTACTCCGGCTGTGCTGACTGCTCGGACAAACCCGCTCCCACCGACCGCTTCCTCCGCCCCGGGGCGGAGGAAGCGGTCGG